>CAKUFB010000318.1 GCA_934647145.1 uncultured Clostridia bacterium | reverse complement strand
CTCACCAGTCTCCGCTAAAAATCGAAGATTTTTCGGGCGCGGAGCCTGCAGGGAAACGATTTTTTCTCTGGAAAATGAGATTTACCAGAGAAAAAATCGCCCCGTGCCCACGCTGTGCGTTTGCACTGCCCGCGTCGGC
This sequence comes from uncultured Clostridia bacterium, assembly GCA_934647145.1. GTDB lineage: Bacteria > Bacillota > Clostridia > Christensenellales > Aristaeellaceae > CAKUFI01. Next base: position 3,111 of record CAKUFB010000318.1, on the reverse strand, counting down.
AACGCCGACAGGAGTTTTCCGGGAAATCTCGGAAAAACCGCAGAATTCGGGAACTCCAATCTATGGTTCCCGAATTCGTCGCCAGAACCGGCGGCAGCCAGTGCATGCAGGCTCAGCCTGCCGGCAGCCAGTGCGTACAGGCTCAGCCGGCCGGCTGGGCTCCTGTTGTGTTGGAAGGCTTTGCGAACGGTCGAAAACCGTCTCGAATCAGAGCATGGTCTGGGAGGGGTCGGTGATGCCCTGCTTGGAGGCTTCGAGCTCCTTGCTCCAGTCCAGATCGCGGTATTCCGCGCCGCGCTCGTCGGTCTGAATCCAGTCGATCAGGCGCTTGAGCATGTCATAGGTCCAGGGGCGGTCGATCTGCGCGGTGGTCCACTCGTTGGCGGCGATCATGTCGAAGCCGAAATCGTCCTTGACATGGGTCTTGGCCGCGCCGTCGACCACCTCCTCGGCCAGGTGGGCGGGAATGAACAGCACGCCGCCGCCCGCGCCGAACACCACGTCGCCGGGCATGCAGATGGCCTTGCCGATGCGGGTGGGGGTGTTGTAGCCGGTCATGACGAACTCACGGATGGGGGTGGGGTCGATGCCGCGGTAGTAGACCTGGGTATTCTTTCGCTCCTTCATCTGCTCCACGTCGCGCACGCCGCCCCAGATGACCGCGCCGCCGTTCTTGGTGCGGGTCTCGATGGCCTTGGTCAGGTTGCCGCCCACGAAGGTGCCCTTGTAGATCTTGTCATACATGTCAGCGACGACCACGTCGTCCTCGTACAGGTTATCGATAACCCACTGGTTGAAGTTGCCCTTGAAGCCCTGCTTCTCGCCGATCTCGCGGGCGACCTTTTCCAGGTCGGGGCGGGTGGGCGCGAACTCGCAGGTCACGGCGCGGCCGACCAGCTTCATGCCGTTGTCGTGCAGGGTCTGCAGGCGGCCCTCAAACTGGGACTCGTAGCCCTTCATGAAGATGGGCTTCCAGACCTCCTCCAGGGTCATGCTCTTCAGGGCGCGCAGCACGCGCTGGGGCACCATGGGGCGGCCGTCGGGCAGGCGCTCGCCCTTCCATTCGGCGGTGAGCTGGATAATGTCCTCTTTGTTGTTGAAAATCATCGTAAAGTACCCCTTTCGTCGATGGTGTTGATATTTACCGGGCCTTTTTTGCCCGCAGGTAACGGATAGACATGCCCTCGACCGGCACGGGCAGAGGAACCCTTTCGCCGGTCAGCGCGTCGGTGAAGTCGAGCTTTGTGTCGAGCGAAACCGCATGCCCGTCCAGCGAGGAATTGACCAGCGCCACAATGTAGTCGCTTTCGCCCTCGAGCACGATGGGCATGACGTTGTAGGGCGCGGCGGCGAAGGTATCCTCGCCCCTCAGGAGCCACTTGAGAATGGCGCGCACCTGTCCCGCGCGGCACTTGTACAGCCAGCTGCGGTCGGGCACGATGGCCGTGGCCAGCACGCACACGCGGCCGCCCCGCGCGTTTTCGTAGAGCCAGGAAGCGCCGTCGAAGGGCTGCTTGTCCAGGCCGATCAGGTGGGACGCGGCCATTGCGCCGGGCGCCTTGTCAAAGAGCAGCGGCCTGTTGCGCTCGTCCTGCACGTTCCGGCCATAGGCGGCGACGTACTGTCCGGGGCAGCCGCCGTCGAAGCCGGGCACGTCAAACCGCTCGTAGCAGCCTTCCTCGTAGTATTTCGGGTTGGACAGGCCGATCTCCTGCTCGAAGCCCAGCTCGCACAGCCTTTTCGCGGCAAACTTGTCGATAAAGACCGCCTTTTTGAGCCAGCAGGCGATTTCCTCGCGGCTCATGGCGTTCACCATGTCGCCGTCGATAAAGGCGACTCGGTCGTCCGAAAAGCCCATGGGCAGGCCGCACCGGGCGAGCGCATCCGCCGGATCGGCGAGGGTCGAGTAGGGATACAGGCCGTTGACGCCGCCCGCGCGGTTTTCGATCGTGCGGGAGACCGACCACTTCCAGGGCACGCACACCCCGCGAGGGGCGCGCCCTTCCTTAAAGGACTGCACCGTATCGTACAGCGCGCGCCGGCTCCGGAGCATGTCCGCGTACTCCTGACAATAGGAGAACGGGGTTTCAAAGTGGTCGAACAGGTTGAGCGTCGCCTGCTGGCAGCCGGTCAGGGCGTGCAGCTGCAGGTGCAGGTCGGTCTGCCGGACGCTCTTGCACATCACGGTGCGCGGGTAGGAGTCCACCTCGCTGACCGCGAAGAGGTTCTCGTCGCTGTTTGCCAGATAGCGCGCCGTGCCCAGGTACATGCCGTTCACGCCGGAGAGCAGCGTGTCGGCGTACGCGCCGCCCGCGGGGCGCGCGATGGGTCGCCTGCCCTTGCCCGCGAACGTGCGCAGAAGCTCGGGCAGATCGCGCCCCTGCAGGCAGCTTCCGCTGTCGCCGCAGCACATCAGCCCCAGCTCGGTGTCCGGGCAGACCGCGTGTACCGCCCGCTCCAGCTTCCTGCCGAAGGCCAGCTGGCTTTTGTAGTTTACGTCCATCCAGGCATTGCGCACGCGCACGTCCTCCTCCGAATTGCCGCCCAGATGGGCGAGCAGCGAGGCGGCCGTCAGCGGCAGGCCGCACCTTTTTTGCGTAGCCTGCACGTGCAGGCGGCAGAAGCAGCCGGTCTTTCCCTGGTTGTGGTTGACCGAGCGGAAGTCGTCGTCCAGGTACATCCGCGCGAATCCCGCCCGCGCGCAGTCCGCGCCGAGCGCGCACAGGTAGTCCTGCCAGCCCTCGTCCATGCCGCAGGGGGTGGTGGGGGCCTCGCTCAGGTCGTGGCCGACGAACTTCGTGAACGGCAGCACCTTCTCCGGGGGCAGGTTCGCCTCGTAATGCCCCATGCTGACCTTCACGTAAAAGGACGGCACGATGCCCTCCCGGCGCAGCACGGGTACGATCTCGCAGTACGCGTCCGCGATCCGGTGAAAGTACTCCAGGCTCTGCGGAACCGTCGCGATTTCATAGCTCTCCTCGCTCAGCAGCACCTCGTCGATGTGCGCCTCGCGGCAGAACCGGATCAGCTCGGGCAGAAATTCGCGCCAGGTCGCCAGGTGAATGTTGGTTCTCAGTGCGTATTGCATATGACCTCCATGGGGGAGGAGGC
>CAKUFB010000317.1 GCA_934647145.1 uncultured Clostridia bacterium | reverse complement strand
GGTTGCGACCCTCTCGAGCTCTCCGGGGGGTTTTTGACAGTCTGAGGGACGTCGGCGCGTGCCGGCGTCCCTTGTTATTCTCCCGATCGCGTGTCGCCCGTGTGTGCGCGCGCCTGGCCGGGCGCCTGACCGAAGCAGGCGCGATAGGCGTGGCAGAAATGCGCCGCGTCGAAAAAGCCCAGCGTGAGCGCGGCCTGCTCCACGGTATACAGCCCGCTGGAGAGCAGCTCTCGGCCCTTTTTTAGGCGCAGGCGGCGATGGTAGGCGGCGGGCGGCTCGCCGGTCAGGGCGGCGAACCTGCGCGAAAAGGTGCTCAGGCTCATGTGGCAGCGGGCAGCCAGCTCCGCGGAGGGGATCGGCCGCTCGAGGTGCTCCTCCATGTAGCGAATGGCCGGCAGCAGCTCGGCGCCCTCGCCGGTCAGCGTCGGCGTACACAGCCGCGAAAACAGCTCCATCATCAGCGCCATCACGCGCAGGCGGCTGCCGTATTGAAGAGAGGCCGCGGCGATTTCCTCCGCGAGCGCGCGCAGTCCGTCCGCATCCTGACGCAAAACTACAACCTGCGTGCCCAGGCGGCACCACTGCCCCGCCTCGTCCAGCAGCGAAAACTGCAGGCACACGCCCCGCGAGCCGCCCTCGCTGAGCACGACCGACTCATAGCAGCTTCCGGCCGGCATCAGCACCAGGTCGTTCTCCCCCACCTCGAAGCGCGCCGCGCCGTCCAGACCGCGATAGCTTCGCCGCCCCTCGAGCATGAAAAACACCATGTTGTCCCGCCGCCCCTCCCCCTGATACAGGGTGCAGTTCCCCTGCGGCCAGGTATGCCGGGCGGCCTGTACGCGCGTAAAGGCAATTTCCCGCTGGGTGAGCTCCTCCAGACTGACCAGGCGCATGCGCATCCTCCTTTGACCGGAATTTACAGTAAAAAAGCGTCCTGCGTACATTATAACACAGGGCGAACCGCGCTACAATAGGGGCAGAAAAACTCCTGAAGGAGGGAATGAGCCATGATTCGAGTCACCGTATGGAACGAAAACGTCCACGACCGCACCGACGAGCGCGTGAAGGCGATTTATCCCGGCGGCCTGCACGGCGCGATCGCTGCGGCGCTGGGCGAGGACGCGCGCTTCACCGTGCGCACCGCCACGCTGGATCAGCCCGGGCAGGGTCTGCCGGACGAGGTACTGAACGGCACCGACGTGCTCTTCTGGTGGGGTCACTGCGCCCACGACCAGGTGGAGGACGCGCTGGTCGAGCGCATCGCCTGCCGCGTGCGGGACGGCATGGGACTGGTCGTGCTGCACAGCGGGCACTACTCCAGGGTATTCCGCCGCCTGATGGGCGCCGAATGCCGCAGCAAGTGGTGGGAGGCGGGCGACCGCGAGCGCATCTTCACCGTGCTGCCCGGCCACCCGATCGCCGCCGGGCTGCCCGAGTATTTCGAGCTGCCTCAGGAGGAAACCTACTGCGAGCACTTCAATATCCCCACGCCGGACGAGCTGGTGTTCATCAGCTGGTTCTCGGGCGGCGCGGTGCTGCGCAGCGGCTGCTGCTATCACTACGGCTCGGGCAAAATCTTCTATTTCCAGCCCGGCCACGAGACCTTCCCCACCTACCTGGACAAAAACATCCGCCGCGTACTGGTCAACGCCGCCGCCTGGGCCGCCCCGAACGGCAGCCCGGCCATGCGCTACGGCCAGCACGAGCCGCTGGAAAAGTGAGCATCGAAAGGAGCGAATCGCATGAACAAAGTACGCATCGGCCTGATCGGCGTGGGCGGCATCGCGCAGGGCGCGCACCTGCCCGCGCTGGCCGAAAACCCGGACGTGGAAATCGCCGCCATCTGCGACGTGAACCCTGATACCCTTAAAAGGGTGGGCGAACAGTACAAGGTGCCTGAGAACCGGCGCTTCGCCGACTATCGCGACCTGGTCGCCTGCCCCGGCGTGGACGCGGTCGAGGTGTGCACGCCCAACAACCTGCACGTGCCCTGCGCGATGGCGGCGATTCGGGCCGGCAAGCCGGTCAACGTGGAAAAGCCGCTGTCTGTGTCCTGTCAGGCCGCGCAGCCGCTCATCGACCTGCTGGAGAAGCAGCCGGTCGTCAACATGATGTGCTTTTCCTACCGCTTCCGCCCGGCCGTGCGCTACGCCAGACGCCTGCTCGAGCAGGGCCTGCTGGGCGACGTCGTGAGCGTCAGCGTCGAGTACCTGAAGGACAGCGCCTTCTGGGAGGGGCGCCGGCTCGACTGGCGCTTCGACAAGGAAATCGCGGGCACCGGCGTGCTGGGCGACCTGGGCGTGCACCTGATCGACATGGCCCGCTGCCTGCTGGGCGAGTTCCGCGAGGTTTCCGCCGACTGCGGCACCGTCGTCAAGACCCGCAAGCGGCTGGACAGCGAGGAGTACGCCCCCGTCACCACCGACGACTACTGCCATTTCATCGCCAAGCTGGGCGAAAACAGCGAGATTTTCGCCAACTTCACCATCTCCCGCTGCTGCATCGGCCATGCCAATACCATCCGCTACGACGTGTACGGCACGAAGGGCGTGCTCTCCTTCGACCTGAACAACCCGGACGTGCTGGGCGTGTGCGTGGGACCGGTAGACCTCGAATGCAAGAACCTGCACACCGTCACCGTGCCCGCCCGGTACCGGGACGACGCGCGCTCGCACGCCTTCCGCCAGGAAAAAACCTTCATAGACGCAGTGCTCGGCCGCCGGAGCGACCTGCTGCCCGATATCGAGGAGGGCATGCAGTGCCAGAGGATCCTCGACGCGCTGCTGCTGTCCAGTCAGGAAAAGCGCTGGGTGAAGCTGTAGGTCGGCAGGGCCGACTGCCGCTGGCTACCGCGCATCCGATCGACGACCCTGAGTGCCATATATTTATGCACTCATGGTCTTTGAAATCGCAGAATTCTCTGTGATTTTTCTGTCGGCGCTGCCGATTTCTTCTACGGGCGGGCTGAGAAAACGGTCGGCAGGGTCGACGGCCACTTGCTGCCGCCGATTCCATCGACGACCATGGCCGCCATAAATTGAAGCGGCCATGGTCTGCGAATCCGCAAGACTTCTTGCGGATTAACGACCGGCGCTGCCGATTCCCGCTACGGGCAGGCTGAGAAACGTTCGCCCGGCGGCTTCGCCGCCGGGCGAGGCGGGGCGGGGCTTCGCCCCTCCCCGCGCCCCTCCCCTTGCGCTCCCCGTTTCATTGGGCGCGCTGCGCCCTATGAAACGGAAAACCGCGCGCAGCGACATTTGTCGCCGCGCGCGAGGGGGGGGGGGGGGG
>CAKUFB010000316.1 GCA_934647145.1 uncultured Clostridia bacterium | reverse complement strand
CAGTAACGTAGGAGGGGGTCCGGGGGAGGGCGAAGCGAAGCGGAGCCTCCCCCGGTCAAGAGGGAACGAATCAGTCGCCGCGAAGCTGCTTCGCGGCGACTGGGAGGGCAGGAATTATTCAGCCTTTTCCTCGTGCTCGGCTTCTTTTTCCTTTTCGCGCTCCTTTTTGGAAGGCTCAGGCCTGACGGCCACCGGGAACTGTGCGATGCGCAGGCCGGTATCGCCGTAGGGCACCAGCTCGATGCGGGTGACGGAGCGGGACTTGACGCGCGGCTCGACGGGCAGATGGCTGCACTGCGAATCCTTCATCGTCCATTCGCTGACCGGGCAGGCCTCGGCCCACACGCGCACGGCGCTCTCGCCCTGGCCGAAGGGGGAGGCGTTTTCAGGCTTCATTTCAAGCGTCAGCTCGCCGTCCTCGACCAGCGCCCAGTTCCAGGCGTCGCTGGTCGTGACCTGATAGTCGGGCGCGACGGGGTGCTCGCGCACCACTTCCCATTTTTCGGCGGGGCGGAAGGCCATCAGCAGCGGGCCTACCTCGACGGCGGCCGACTGGCGCGCCCAGCGGGTGATGCGGGGCTGCATGGGCAGGCGCAGCGTGATCACGTCGCCCCTGGCGAACTCGCGGTCGATCAGCGCATAGGAGCCGGCCTCAAGGCTCATTTCCTCGCCGCCGTTGACGCGCGCGGTGGCTTCCTTCGCCCAGGCGGGCACGCGCAGGCGCAGGGGGAAGACGACGGGCTGCGCGGTATCCACATGGATGCGCACCGTTTCCTCGAACGGGTAGACGGTCTCGACGGTCACGCGCACCGGGGTGTCGTGCAGCCTGAAGCGCACCTGGCAGGGCGCGTAGCTGATCGCGGTCAGGCCGCCGTCCTGCGAGGCGTACCACAGCGAGGCGCAGTAGCGCGGCCAGCCCTGGTGCATGTTGGCGGTGCAGCAGCCGAAGTGCGGCTCCAGGCCGTAGATATTCGCGTCGTCGCCGTTGTTGTACCAGTTTCGTTTGTCGATGCTCACGCGGATCTGGTTGACCTGCTGCACGTACTGATGCGCCATCATGTCGGCTGTCAGCGTGCCGGGCAGCGCGTTGAAGGTCACCTTTTCCAGCACGTCGCCCAGCTCGGCCTCGCCCGTGCCCACGCCCAGCAGCGACTCGGCCGTGTACATCAGCTCGTTGACCGCGCAGCACTCGGTGCCCTGGGTGGGGCTGTTGCCGTTGATGTGCTCGTCGCCGGTGAACATGCCGTTGGCCACGCCGTGGAACTTCATCAGCTTCTCGTAGCCCATGTGGAAGCCGTCCACTTCCTTTGAGCCGGTGCGGAAGGCGCTGATGACGCCGGGCGCCTTGAGGCCCATGGCCATGTTGACCACGTGGGAGAAGTGGTACTGGGTGGAGTAGTAGGGCCTGTGCTGGCCGACGAGCGCGCGCTTGCCCTCGCGCTCAAGACCCGCCTGCATCTCGTCCCAGGGGATCAGCTTGCTCAGCGGGCGCACGAACGGGAAGATGCTGAAGTGCGTGGTCCAGTCCAGCGTCTGCCGCTGCAGCTTTTCAAGCAGCTTGAGCAGGAATTTCTTGCCGGTCAGGTTGTACAGCCAGATGACCGCCTGCATGTTCTCCGCGCCGCGGGCCACCGCCCAGTCGTAGAGGGGCTTTTCGTCCAGCGCCGCGTACTGATACTTGAAATAGCCGAACATGAACTCGGGCACGCGGCGGTCGCCGGTCGCGGTGAAGTACTCCATGAGCACCTTCAGCATGACCATGCGCGGCCACCAGTCCTCGTTGCTCTTCGGGCCGAAGAAGCCGTCCTCGCGCTGACTGGCGAGCGTCCACTCGATGTACTCCATGCAGACGCCCTTGAGCTCTTCATCCTCCAGCTCCCAGGCCAGCGGCACCAGGCCGTCCAGGTAATAGGGGGCGCGCTCCCAGGCGTCGCCGTCCCCGCCGCGCCAGGCGCTGTTCTTCACGTCGTCCCAAAACGTGTACAGCTTGCCGGTCAGGCCATTTCTGGCCGTCATCAGCTGCTCGAGCAGCCACCCGCGCGGTTTGATTGCGCCCAGGGGCAGCGGAGCCATCGTGTTCGGGGTGAGCGGCGCACGGTTGAAAATCGCGCAGTTGATCATGTGATTCGCTCCTTACATCGTTAGTAAATAGATTAGCGCAAGATGCGCGGGGTAGAAAAGGTAGGAAACGTATTTGGGCACGCGAATGCCCGTTCGCAGCGGCAGGTAGATCAGCGGAAGCGCCAGCACGGCGTAAAACTGGGTGTAAACCGTGAGCGCGCCGCCTGAAAGCACGCTCTTTATGCCTGCCAGCGTCCGCAGACTGGGCGCGCCCCACCAGCACATGAACATCGCCGCCCATAGAAAGGAAGCGAGCGGCCGGTCGAGCAGCGCGTAAAACAGCACCATCAGCAGAATGCCCTTGATACCGTAGTCCATGTAGCCGTCCAGGTACCAGCAGATCGCCAGCAGCAGGCCGGTCAGCGCGTATTGCCTTTCGCGGATTGTCCAGATGACCAGGATTCCGGCAAACAGCGAGAAGAGTATGCTGGGATAGGGCAGCAGGTAGTGCCTGCACAGCAGATCGACCCGGTAGAAATTGTGCGCCCAGTCGAAGGCCATCTTGGCCTGATGCTTCATCGCCGTGACGTACAGCGGCTGCACCAGGAGCGCCAGCAGGCCGACGCGCAGGGCGTATTTTCCTATACTATGCGTGTAAAAGCAGCCCACGGCCAGGCAATAGGCGAACAGCGGAAAGGCGATTCGCCCGATCTGCCGCATGACGGGGTACTGCGGATAGACGATTGCGCCCAGGTGATCCACCAGCATACAGGCCATTGCGATCAGCTTGAGAAAGCCCGTGTCCGTATTGGATTTGATTTCGTGTCTGGACGCCATGGCGCTCCCTCCTTCTGCGGCGTTTACGCTCTTCTTACCATTATACTATAAACCACCCCGATGTACAACCCCTCAAGGTTCCGTTTTTTGACGCGGTTTTTTCGAGTTTTCCGACAAAGACCGAAGCTTTTGCGAAGTCCTGCAGCGTGGATTTATCGCAACAATGTTACGAAATAAATCCGAATGTTCGGAAGGAAAAAGAGAGACGGAGCGCATGAATTGGATGATTATAATAAGAAGGAACATCTAGAGAAAAAGGTTTGACAAAGCGTGGATTCTTTGGTATACTAATCAAGCCGTCGAACGAGGGGTGAGCGCGAGCGAGGCTCTGGCGAGACGGGAGCGATCCTTGAAAACGATATAGAGAAGAATGACAGATAACAGTCAGATT
>CAKUFB010000315.1 GCA_934647145.1 uncultured Clostridia bacterium | reverse complement strand
CGATTTTTGCGCCGGAAAATCTCATTTTCCAGAGCAAAAATCGTTTCCCTGCAGGCTCCGCGCCCGAAAAATCTTTGATTTTTAGCGGAGATTGGAGAGGGTAGTAGTGGCGGGGGAGCTTGCTTCCCCGTCCACCAGCTTGTCAAAACTTTTTTGACAAGCTGAAGCGATTCCGAAAAGGAATCGCTTCAGAGGATACGAATTTTGTTACCCTTGCGCGGGCAGGGCGTTTTCCGGGGCGGCATGATGGTTGAGCGTGCGCATGAACCGCACGAACAGCACCAGCGACACAACGCAGGCCGCGCCGTCGGCCATGGGGGTGGCCCAGACCACGCCGTACACCGGGATGACGAGCCGCAGCAGGTACATCAGCGGGATATCCAGCGCACCCTTGCGCAGCACAGCCAGCAGCAGCGCGCGATCCTTGTGCCCGGTCGCCTCGAAGAAGGTAATGAAGGTGTAGGCGCAGGCGGAAAGCGGCGCGCCCAGCGACAGGATGTGCAGGAATCTTGCGCCGTAGCAGGTGGTTTCAGGGTCGGGAATGAACAGCCCGGTCATTTGCCTGCCGAAGAGCAGCGCGCTCGCGGTGCAGGCCAGCGCGAAGCAGGTCGAGGCCACGCCGGTGACCAGGATCGAGTGCTTCATCCGGTGATGGTCGCCCGAGGCGTAGTTGTAGCCGATCAGGGGCATGGTACCCTGGGACATGCCGCGCACGATGCTGTGAGCCAGCATGTTGAGCTTTTTCGCAATGCCGATGCCGGCCAGCGCCGCCGCGCCCACCGCCGCCATCAGGTTGTCGAGTATGACGTAGGACAGGTTCTCGAGGAAGGTCATCAGGCAGGCCGGCAGTCCCACGGTCACGACCTCGCGCGGCACCTGATCCTCGAGCATCCGGAGGCTGGGCCTGAGCGACAGCAGGCTCATGTGCCTGTGTTTTTTCATCGCCAGCAGGAAGTAGACCGCCGCCGCCAGGTTCGAGGTCAGCGTGGCCACGGCGACCGCCGTAACCTCCTGTCCGCGCGGGAACACGAAAAAGATGAACAGCGGGTCGAGCGCGATATTGAGCAGGCCGCCCAGCGACATGCCGAAGCTGGCCTCGCCCGCACGCCCCTCGGAGCGCACCAGATGCGCCAGCACCGAGTTCATCGCCGCCGGCAGTCCGCCCACCGTGACCACATAGAACAGGTACTGCCGCACGTAGGGCAGCGTCTGCGCGTCCGCGCCGAGCAGCCCGGAGAAGCCCTCGCCGAACAGCAGCGTGGCCAGGCTGTACAGGAAGACCGTCGCCATGCAGCCCCAGAACGCGAACGCCGAGGCCGCGCACGCGCGCTTTTCCTCGCCCGCGCCCAGCGAGCGGGAAATCAGACTGGCGCCGCCCACCCCGAACAGGTTGGCGATCGCCGTCAGGAACATGAAGGCCGGCATGCACAGCGTAACCGCCGCCACCATGCTCGCGTCGCCCCGCTGGCCGACGAAGTAGGTGTCCGCCACGTTGTACACCACCAGGATGATCTGGCTGATGACCGTGGGCAGCGCCAGCGTCGCCACCGCGCGGTAAACCGGCATCTCCTCAAAAACAATCCTCTGCTGATCCGAAACTCCCTGCATTTTGCTGATTCCCTCCGCTGAAACGCGGCCCGCCGGGGCAGGCCCTCGTCTTATTTTCAGCTTTATGATAGCGGAGACTGACAAAAGGATCAAGCGGTTTTCGATTCTGTTTCTTTGGACTGCGATAAATCCTGTTTATCATACGGCCAAAAACCGCCTGAACGACGCTCCGGCGAGGGGACGTGTCGGGCGGTACTGATAAAAATTCTTTTTCCTTCGATAAATCAGATTAATTACTTTGCAAGAAACGTCTTGTAGTCCTCATAGTTTTTGCGCAGCAGCGCGGGCGTGTCCAGGTGGTAGGGGCAGTGATCGGCGCAGTGGCGGCAGTTGATGCAGTGATCGATGCGCGCCATCTGCGCCTGCATGTCGGGCGACAGGCTGCCGGCGACCGGCGCGCGGCGCAGAAGCAGCGACATGCGGGCGGCGGTGGGGATGGGGATGCCGGCGGGGCAGGGCAGGCAGTAGCCGCAGCCGCGGCAGAAATCCCCGGCCAGCTCCCTGCGGTCGCGCGCGATCAGCTCGCGGATTTCGTCGGTCATGACCGGCTCCTTTTCCTGATAGGAGAGGAACTCGTCCAGCTCGCGCTCGCGCTGCACGCCCCAGATGGGCAGCGTGTTCTCGAACTGGGCAAGGTAGGCGTAGGCCGCATCCGACCGGGTGATCAGGCCGCCCGCCAGCGCCTTCATGCAGATAAAGCCCACGTTTTTTTCGGCGCACAGGCGAACCAGCTGTGCGTCGGTGTCGGCCGCCAGATAGCTGAACGGGAACTGCAGCGTGTCGTACAGGCCGCTTTCAACCGCCTCACGCGCCACGTCGGCCGAGTGGGCGGTCAGGCCGATAAAGCGGATCTTGCCCTCCTCGCGCGCCCTGAGCATGCAGTCGTACAGGCCGGTCTCGTCGCCCGGGCGGGGGCAGCGGGGAGCCATGTGGAACTGATAGATGTCGATATAGTCGGTCTTGAGCAGGCGCAGGCTGGTCTCAAGATCCTTTCGAAAGGCCTCGGGGGTCTGCGCGTGGGTCTTGGTCGCCAGAATCACCTGGCTGCGCACGGGCGAAAGCGCTTCGCCCACCTTTTCCTCGCTGTCGGTATAGGCGCGCGCCGTGTCGAAAAAGCGAATGCCGTGGTCGTACGCCTTTTTCAGCAGGCGCACCGCTTCCTCCCGGCTGTCCCGCTGAATGGGCAGCGCGCCGAAGCCGTTGCGGTTCACGACCAGGCCGGTTCGTCCCAGTTTGACCGTTTTCATCGTGTATCCCTCCTTCACTATGAACACTATACCGCCTTTCGCGCCGCTTGTCAACCGCAGGTCGGAGGAATGAAGCGTATCCGAATGATGCGGGAAAAATCACGTAAAACGTGCGAGCTGGACTGAACGCGGGTATGAGTGCGGCCGTGAAACACGTCCCACTCGGCGCCGGTAAAATGTCGGCTGCGAGGAGATGAAGAACCGCTCATGCTGTACGGCAACAGAAATGACGGTTTTCTGTGCATAACGCCCTATCAAGTGCCTGAAAACATCGGCCAGTGAGCATGGATTTTCATGCACTTTTCACCGGAGGACGCATTTGAGCCATGTTAAAATATGCGACTTGCTCATAGATAGATGAGCGCGAATCTTAAAAAACGCGGGTTTCCATGCAAATCCGTGAATATACCATGAAAGGAGCTCATATATCCGCTCGAGTTTTTTTAGAAAAGCGCTTGACAAAACGTCCGGGTTAGACT
>CAKUFB010000314.1 GCA_934647145.1 uncultured Clostridia bacterium | reverse complement strand
GTGCGCGGCGATGGCGGCGGTGGGCGGCGCCTCGATGATTGCAGCCCTGCCGATGCTGCTGGCGGCGGCGTTCGGCGCGACGTTCGTGCTGACGTTCATGTGCATGACGAAGGCGATGGCGATCGGGCCGCTGGGCGTGACCGCGCTGATCGGCAACTGCTCGATGGTGATTACCTCGTGCGTCGGCATTGCGTTCTGGGGCGAGGAAATGACCTGGTGCAAGGGAATCGGCACGCTGCTGATTCTCGCGATGCTGGCGCTGAGCGGCCTGAGCAGCAGGGGCGGCCGGAAGGGCGGCGCGAAGTGGATGGCGCTGACGGCGCTGTTTCTGCTGGGCAATGTGGCCCTGTCGGTGATTCAGCACGAGGTGACGGCGATACCCGGCGTTTCGGCGTACGCGTTTAATTTCTGGAGCTCGGCGTTCAGCGCGCTGTTCTGCCTGCTGGGCCTGTGCGCGATGCGGCTGACGGGCGATTTTTCCGAGTGGACGAGCCGCCCGGGCGAGCTGCTGGGCTGCGCGGCGGGGGTGGGAATCGGCACGGCGGGCGGAAACGCCTTCGCCATCGAGGTGCTCAAGCACCTGGAGGCGGTCGTGGCCTTCCCCGTGCGGCAGGGCATTCTGGTGCTGATCATGTGGGCCGTGGGCCGGCTGATCTACCATGACGAGCCGGGCCGGTGGGACGCGCCCATCCTGATTCTGGGGCTTGCGGGCATCGTGCTGATGAATCTGTAGGAGGAAGAGGAAAATGAAGGAACGTGCTCGCGGGCGGCTGGGCAACCCGCTGGTGCTGATGTGCTGCCTGGTGTATTTTTCCAGTTATCTCACGCGCGTGAACTACGCGGCCTCGATCCTGGCCATCGTGGACGACCTGCGCGTCACCAGAACCGCCGCCGGCATGGCCGTGACCGGCGCGGCGATCACCTATGGCCTGGGTCAGTTTTTTTCAGGCGTGCTGGGCGACAAAATGCGGCCCGACCGGCTGATTTTCCTGGGTCTGCTGATCACGATCGGCTGCAACCTGGCCGTGTCGGCGCTGTCCAGCCCGGCTGTCATGACCGCGGTGTGGTGCGTAAACGGCCTGGCGCAGGCGATGATGTGGCCGCCCATGACGCGCATACTGGCCAGCAACCTGGACAGGGACGCGTACAAGCACGCCTGCGTGCTGGTGTCGGCGGCTGCGTCCGTGGCCACGATCGCGCTGTACCTGCTGGTGCCGGCGATTCTGTCGGTCGCCGGGTGGCGGGTGGTGTTCTGGCTGTCGGCGCTCGTCGCGCTCGCCGTGGCGATTGCCTGGCGTGCGAGCTATGCGCGAATCGCGCCCGCGGCCGTCGGGCGTGCGCAGGAGCGCGAAAAGCCCAACTTCCGCGCGGCGGTGCGGTGCATGCTGAGCATGGGCGCGCTGCCGGTCGTTCTTATCATCATTTTGCAGGGCGTCATGCGCGACGGCGTGACCACCTGGATGCCGGTGTACATCGACGACGTGTATCACCTGGGCGCGTCGATTTCGATTCTGTCGACGGCGGTGCTGCCGGTCATCAGTATCCTGAGCCTGTCCGCCGCCTCCTGGATTCACACGAAGGCGGGCGACGAGTTCCGCGGCTCGGCGATCGTCTGGGCGATTGCGGGCGCGTGCGTCCTGCCGCTGGTCTTCCTGTACGCCTCTCAGGCCGCGCTGAGCGTGGCGCTGATGTCGGTGCTGACCGGCTGCATGCACGGCGTAAACCTGATGCTGATCTGCGTCTACCCCTCCCGCTTTGTGGACACGCCCTATATGTCCACGATTTCCGGCGTGCTCAACGCCTTCACGTATGTGGGCGCGTCGATCTCGAACTACGGCTTCGCGGCGCTGAGCGAGCGCTTCGGCTGGGGCGTGACGATCGTCTTCTGGGGCGGCGTGGTACTGTGCGGCCTGCTGCTGAGCCTGTACTGCGTGCGAAAGAACGCCGCGCGGGCGAAGTGAACGCTTCAGGCCGTGTGGAAATCATTTCATGCGGATAAATGACGCAACTTTTATGAAAGATACGCCGTCTCATCTGTGCAATCTCAAAGGAAAGGACATATGGGGTGAGGCGTTATGAAAAAGAAGCTGTTGATCGTGGCCATTTTGTTGATTGCACTGGCCCTGTTCACGCGTCACTACAGCCTGATTGAGAAAAACGACCCGCTGCCCGAGGAGGTACAGGCCTTCCTGAACGGACTGACCGGCACGGCGCACGCGGCGGAGGATGAGCAAAGCTACATTGTGAACGAGGTGCTCCGGCCGCACGCCTTCCTTGAAAAAGGGGACAGCGGCGAGACGGTGAAGGCGCTTCAGGAAAAGCTTTACGACCTGGGATTTTCGAACGATACGGCAGACGGCATTTTCGGAGAGCAGACCGAAGGTGCCGTTTCTGCGCTCAAGGAATACCTGAAGGCAAAGCGGAACGAGGTTTCCCGCCGGGCCGAGGAAAAAAACGCCGCTTACCGGGCCGATCTGCGCGCCGCGCAGGAAGTGGAGCTCAGCGGCGAGGCGGCCGAGGTTCAGGCGCGCAGCCAGGCCGCGCTCAGCGAAATGCGGCGGGCGCTCGAGCCCTGCGCGCCTGTGGCGAGCGCGACGGCCGAGTCCGGCTCCTCCGGGACGGAGGCGCGCTACGACGAGGGCGTGAGCCGCAGGCTGTGGGAGCAGCTGAATCGGGAGGACTTCCTGACCGACGAGGAAACTCTGCGTGAGGGCGCGAGCGGCTACCGCGTGACGCGCCTTCAGAACCGCCTGAAGGCGCTTCATTACCTGCTGGGCGAGGCCGACGGGCAGCTGGGCGAAGGCACCCGGCTGGCGCTGACCGCCTTCCAGAAGTTCAACGGTTTGGCTCAGACCGGCGTGGCCGACGCAAAGACCCAGCAGGCGCTCTACGCCCGCTCCGCCCGCGCGGGCAGGCAGGCGACCGGCTATCTGCTGAAGATCTCGGTGGACAACCAGCGCGTGTACGCCTACGAGTGGAGCGTGCTGGATCAGGCCTACACCCGCCTGGCGCGCACCATGGTCTGCTCGACCGGCCTGAACGCCACGCCTACGCCCAAGGGAACCTTCACAAACACCACGCCGGTGGTTCGCTGGGGCTACTTCCCCAAATTCGACTGCTGGGCGCAGTATCTGTACCGCATCAACGGCAGCATCCTGTTCCACTCGGTGCTCTATGACAGCGCCGACGAGAGCACGCTGCGCTGGGGCTCGGTGAACAAGCTGGGCAGCAAGGCCTCGCACGGCTGCGTCCGGCTCTCCGTCGAGGACGCGAAGTGGATCTACAACCACTGTCCCGCCGGTACGACCATTACCGTGTACTGAAAAACAGGGGCCCGC
>CAKUFB010000313.1 GCA_934647145.1 uncultured Clostridia bacterium | reverse complement strand
CCCCTACGCCCCCGTGCGCGCCCCCTGCTGGGCCGCGCCCCCCCAGAATGTTTTATTGATACAGCCTGTACGTCGCGATTCGTTCCTCAAACCGGCGAATTCGCTCTGCCTCTTCGGCGAGGAAGCGCTCCGGCTCGAAGTCCGGCGCGCGCAGGCGGTCGGTGCCGGCCAGCAGGTCAATGAAGGGCAGGAGCTCAAGCTCGTCGTGCGTCTCGCGGATGGTCTGCAGCAGCGTCAGGCCGCAGCGGAACGGCTCGAACGCGTCCGGGTCGAGCACATGCACCTGCACCGCCGCGCACAGCTGACCCGCGTGCTTGGAGAAGGTGGGCGTAAAGCAGGCCGTCCGGAACCGCGCGCCGGGCAGTTCCAGCCGGTTCATGCGCGCCGTCACCTCGTCCGCGCGCAGCCAGGGCGCGCCGATCAGCTCGAACGGGCGGGTGGTGCCGCGGCCCTCGGAGAGGTTCGTGCCCTCAAAAAGGCAGGTTCCGATGTACACCAGCGCGCTCTCCCAGGTCGGGATGTTGGGCGAGGGCATGACCCAGGGCACGCGAACCTGGCGCGCATCCATCCGCCTGCTAAGGCCCAGGCAGGGCAGCACCTGCAGCTCGCACCCGATCTGCTTTTCGGCGTTGACGTACCGGCCGAACTCGCCGATGGTCATCGCGTGCCTGGCGGGCAGCTCGTACCGCCCCACGCCCGAGGAAAACTCCTCCCGCAGCAGCGTGCCCTCCGCGCGGGACAGGCCCAGCGGGTTGTACCGATCCAGCACGATCAGGGGCACCTTCGCCCGCGCGCACAGCTTCATCGCGTCCGACAGCGTGTACAGGTAGGTGTAGAACCGCGCGCCGATGTCCTGTATGTCAAACAGCACGCAGTCCACGCCCTCAAACGGCGCAAAATCCGCCTCGTGCTCCCCGAACAGCGACACGACCGGCAGGCCTGAGAGCGGGTCGACCCCGTTCGTCACCTTCGCCCCCGCCTGCAGCGCGCCGCGCACGCCGTGCTCCGGGGCGTACAGCCGCACCAGCTCGTACCGCTCGCGCAGCGCCTCGATCGTGGGCACGAGCTCGCTCGTCACCCCGGTCGGGTTGGTGATCAGGCCCAGCCGGCATCCGCGCAGCTGCCCGTCCAGATCCGCAATGTGATCCACTCCGTGCAGGTAATGCATGCTTCCTCCTCCTTCACTCGATCAGGCACAGCGATTCCTCGTCTGTGAGGGTATAGACTGTGCGTCCTTCGCGCTGCAGGCGATCCCGCAGCGCGGCGCGCCCGGCGCAGTAGTGGCAGATCAGCACGCCATCCAGCAGCCCCAGGCCGCGGAAATCGGTCAGGCCCACGCGGTTCTCGTCGATTCCCTGCAGATGCTCCACGCTCTGCGTGACCAGATGCGCCCCGGCGCTGCCGCCGATGTAGGTCGCGCCCGCGCGAATCAGGCGCACCAGCTCCCGGTCGAAGCCCTCCCGGCGCACGCGCTCCAGCGTCGCAAAGGTGTTCCCGCCGCTGACGTAGATCACGTCGACCGCCAGGTCAAAGAACTCCCCCGCCCGCGCCGGGTCGTAGACCGTCACTTTTTCCCGCGAAAAGCCGAATTCGGCCAGGCGGCTGTGATACCTGCCCGAGGCAATGGACTCCGCCGTCGCCTTCTCGTTCGGAACGAACAGCACGCGGCATTCGCCTGCCGGGCGCGGCAGGTTTCTCAGAATGCAGGCGCGCGACTGCTCACCGCGAAAGTCCCGCGAGGACAGAATCAGCCTCATCGCCGCCTCACGCCCGCTTTTCGTCCTTTTTCTCAGGTTCCTTTTCCTTCAGCCGCTCCTCAAACGCGTCGCCGCCGTACTTCCTCGCGCGCTTTTCCACCCGGCGAATCAGCTTGTCCACGTCGACCGCCTGCCCCAGCAGGTGTCCCGCGGAGAAGATCGAAATCAGAACCGCGAACGCGCCCCAGGTCGAGTCCAGCGTCGCCCGGCCGGTATAGAGAAAGTACAGGTAAACCGGCAGCGCGAGCAGGCCGGCGATGGCCAGGTATCGATCAATTTTCATCTCAGACTCCTTCGGGCGGCAGCGCCCCTTTTCAGTATGCTTCATTATAGCATGAAGCCCGGCCCGATGTAAACCCCCGCCTTGCCCGCGCAATTTTCCTCTTGACAAGTACATCGTCAGGCGATATAATATAGCTGCGATGCATCGTCACACGATATAACGTCAAAGGAGTGAACGGCTTGAACGAACATGTGGCGCTGACCGAATCGACCTACTATATCCTGCTTTCGCTGTACACGCCGCAGCACGGCTACGGGATCATGCAGCAGACCGAGCGGCTGTCCGGGGGGCGGGTGCGCCTGGCCGCGGGCACGCTGTACGGCGCGCTGAGCGCCCTGTGCGAGCGCGGCTGGATTGCGCCGGAGCCTGAGCAGGAGGGTCGCAGAAAGGGCTACCGGCTGACGGAAAGCGGCCTGGACGCGCTGAAGGGCGAGCTGGGCCGGCTTCGGCAGCTGGTGGCGAACGGTGAAGAAGTGCTGAAGGGAGAGGTAAAATGATGGAGAGGAAAACGGTGCGCAGGCTGTTCTGGGCCTGGGAATTCGATCAGGAAGAGAAGTGGCTCAACCAGATGGCGCAGCAGGGCTGGGCGCTGGACGGCGTGGGGCTGAGCGGGTATCGCTTTATCGCCTGCGAGCCGGGCGAGTACACGGTGCGCCTGGAGATGCACCCCTTCGATCAGAAGTACGTCGACTTCATGGCGGAAACCGGGGCGCAGTACGTGGGCCGGTGGATGCAGTGGATGTTCTTCCGCAAAAAGTCGGCGGACGGCGCGTTCGACCTGTTCTCGGATCTCGATTCGCGCCTGACGCACCTCGTGCGGATCGAGCGGGTGCTGTGGGGGCTGGCTCTGGCCAACCTGGCGCTCGGCATTACCAATTCGATCAGCGCGCCGCGCGCCGGGTGGCTTAACCTGCTGGTCGCGTCGTTTCTGACCTACGGGCTGGGGCGGATCCACGGAAAAACGGAAGCGCTGAAGGAAAAGCGCCTGCTGACGGAATAAACTCGTCCCCCTTTCTGAGACAGAATTTGGCCGGAATAACCGATTCGCACTTGACATCCTGCAAAAAAACGTATAAAATAGGTCTGTTAGCTTGGGATGTTTGTACCCTCGCGGCGAGCAGATCCGGCAGGCGGTTGGCGTCCGCAGGCCGGTGAAACGCGCGCGCGGGAGGAACGGGTGTTCTCAGCCATCGCATAATCAGCCGGACAATCCGGTTCTTAAAAAAGCAGAAAGGGGGAATTTCATCCATGCCAACGGTTTTGGCAATTATCCTGATCCTGGTCGCTCTGGCCGCGGGCGTTGTCGCCGGCTTTGTCTACC
>CAKUFB010000312.1 GCA_934647145.1 uncultured Clostridia bacterium | reverse complement strand
CAGGCCGTCGGCCGCTGGGGCAACTTCTTCAATCAGGAGGCCTTCGGCCGCGCGATCGCCGACCCGCGGCTGCAGTTTTTCCCGATGGGCGTGTACATCGAGGCGCTGGGCGAATGGCACTGGGCGGCCTTCTTCTACGAATCCTGCTGGTGCGCGCTGATCTTCGTCCTGCTGATGTGGGGCGAGCGCAGGCGATGGTTCAGGCGCGCGGGCGACGAATTCATGGCCTGCGCCGTGCTCTACGCCGCCGAGCGGTGTGTGGTCGAGGGACTGCGCACCGACAGCCTGATGCTGATGAACGTGCGCGTGTCGCAGCTTTTGAGCCTGGGGGCGATGCTGCTGTTCGCCGTGATCCTGCTTGCCCGCGCGCCGAAAAGGGGCCTTAAATGGTTCATTCCCCTGCTGCTGAGTCTGGGCGCGCTGCTCTTCGCGGTGCGCGTGGGGCGGTTTTTCCCGCAGCTGGCCGCGTCCGCCGTTTCCCTGGCGCTGTTCGCGCCTTTATATAGAGCCACCGTACTCCCGAAAAACATGACGCAAGAAAAGAGTGATTGACCATGATGAGAAACCTTTCCATGATGACCGACCTGTACCAGCTGACCATGATGTACGGCTACTACAAGAGCGATATGCTCGGCAACAGGGCCGTCTTCGACATGTTCTACCGCCAGACCTCGGCCGTGACGCATTACGCGATCATGGCGGGCGTGGAGCAGCTGGTGGACTACATCAGCAACCTGCACTTTGACGACGAGGACATCGAGTATCTGCGCTCGCTGAACCTGTTCGACGAGGGCTTCCTGACGCTGCTCAAGAGCCTGCGCTTTACCGGCGACATCGAAGCGGTGCCGGAGGGTACGGTGGTGTTCTCGGGCGAGCCGCTGGTTCGCGTGACCGCGCCCATCGTAGAGGCGCAGCTGGTCGAGACCGCGCTGCTCAACATCATCAACCACCAGACCATCATCGCCACCAAGGCCAGCCGCGTGGCGCTCGCCGCAAAGGGCGACAAGGTGCTTGAGTTCGGCCTGCGCCGCGCCCAGGGGCCGGACGCCGGCATCTACGGCGCGCGCGCCGCGGTCATCGGCGGCTGCGACTCCACCAGCAACGTGCTCACCGGCTCGATGTTCAACATCCCGGTCAGCGGCACCCACGCCCACAGCTGGGTCATGTCCTTCCCGGACGAGCTGACCGCCTTCCGCGCCTACGCGAAGTTCTTCCCGGACGCCTGCCTGCTGCTGGTCGACACCTTCAACGTGCTAAAAAGCGGCATGCCTCACGCCATTCAGGTCTTCAAAGAGCTGCGCGCGGCCGGACACGAGCCGCTGGGCATCCGGATCGACTCGGGCGATTTGGCCTACCTCAGCCGCGAAGCCCGCCGCATGATGGACGAGGCCGGCTTCCCGAACGCCAAGGTGTGCGTGTCGGGCGATCTGGACGAGTATCTGATCAACGACCTCAAGCAGCAGGGCGCGCGCATCGACATCTGGGGCGTGGGTACCAAGCTGATCACCAGCTCCGACTGCCCCGCGCTGGGCGGCGTGTACAAGCTGGCGGCCGAGATTATCGACGGACGCGTGGTCAACAAGATGAAGGTGACCGAGAACCCGGCCAAGGTGACCAACCCCGGCATCAAGAAGCTGCTGCGCCTGTATGACGAAAACGGCATGGCCGTCGCCGACCTGATCGCCCTTCAGGACGAGGAGTTCGACGAGAGCAAGCCGCTGACCATCTTCGACCCGGTCGATACCTGGAAGGAAATGACGCTGACCAATTACCACATCCGCAATCTGCACGAGCCGCTGTTCGTGAACGGCCAGTGCGTCTATCAGCCCAAGAAGCTCATGGACATCCAGGCCGACTGCAAAAAAGACCTGGCCACCTTCTGGGATCAGTACAAGCGCCTGACCAACCCCCACCGCTACAAGGTCGACCTGTCCGAGAAGCTGTGGATGATGAAGCAGAGCATGCTCAAGAACGCGTAAGGTTTTACACGCAAAAAGGGAGGCTGCCCCCGAGGGGAACAGCCTCCTTTGTCCAATCAACCCAACTGCTGCTTGAGCTGGGCAAACTTCCGGCGGGCCTGCTCGATGTCGGGCATGGGCGCGGCCTTGGTCTGATACCAGCCCAGCTGGTTCATCTGGTCGAACACGGCGTACTGGTTCTGACAGCAATCATTGAAGTTCGTCGTCAGAACCTGTCGCAGCTGCGGGCAGGTGGCTTCGGGAATGAACGTGCTGTAGGCGTTGATCAGGTATTTCTCCTCGGTCAACAGGTCTTCCAGCCGATCCTGATCGTTCATGACAGAGTTCGTCTGATTCTGCATGGGTCTTCCCCTCCTCTCAGGAATGACTGTTCAGGTAATCGAACAGCCGGTCGAAGCGCTCGCGGTGATGCTGCGCCATGCTGCCGGCGAGGTTCTTCAGCGCAGGGTTCTCAAACGACTGAGCGTACTGCTCGGCCTTCCTGCACGCAAGAAACTCGTGCTGCAGCTGGTCTTCGAGAATGGTCAAAGACTTGGTCTGGATGGCGTTGACACTGGGCATGTTCATTCCTCCTTCCCTCTTGGACGAGACTATTTTGCCCGGCAAGGAGGCCGCTACACATGGGAATGATTACCGGCATCGAGGAAAGGCGCGGCGTGTTCACGCTGTATGTGGACGGCGTGGCCTTCACGCGCGTCAAAAAGAAGTATTTTCAGCAGATCGCACTCGCCGAGGGCGACGAGCTGGACGAGCAGGCCTTTCGCGACAGGCTGAGCAGCCTGCAGTTCAAGGACGCCTACGAGACGGCGCTGGGCCTCCTCACCGCGCGCGACATGACCGCTCACGACCTGACGAGCGGCCTGAAAAGGCGCGGCTACACCGAGGACGTGGCCGAGGCCATCTGCCGGCGGCTGCAGGAAAACCGGCTGATCGACGATACGCGCTACGCCGAGCGGTACGTCGAGCTGCATAAGGCAGCCCAGACCGGCCGCTACGCCCTGCGGCGCAAGATGCGCGCCAAGGGACTGGACGAAAGCCTGGTGGACGGCCTGCTCGAGGAAAACCTGGACGACGAGAGTCAGCTCGAGGGCGCGCGGGCGCTGGCCGCGAGGCTTACCCGGCGATACGAGGGCGAGGAGCCGCGAAAGGCCCGCGCGAAGGTGTCTCAGGCGCTCGCGCGGCGCGGCTATTCGTGGGACATCATCAGCCAGGCGCTGGATTCGGACTTCGACGAGGAATAACAGACCGGAGTCTATTTTAGCATAGTAAGAACAGACCAAAGTCTATATCGGAAAGTCGGGGGATCGCTCCCCCGCCACTGCCACCCTCTCCAGTCTCCGCTAAAAATCGAAGATTTTTCGGGCGCGGAGCCTGCAGGGAAAC
>CAKUFB010000311.1 GCA_934647145.1 uncultured Clostridia bacterium | reverse complement strand
TTTGAGGCGCGGCACCTGGCCGGGGAGCGTGCTTCCCCGTCCACCAGCTTGTCAAAACCTTTTTTGACAAGCTGAGGCGGCCTTTCTGAGAAAGGCCCCTCTCGAGCTCTCCCGGAAAGCACTTTGATCCGCATATCGAAAGCGCGAAAAGATACGCAGTTCCCCGAATGAGAGCTTTGGGGAAAACACGGGTTCGGCGAATTCGTCCATTGTCAAGAAATAAAAGCGATTCTCCTGACTCAAACGCTTCAGAGCAGGCCGGCCGATTGGAAATCAGGCCCGCTCGACGTTTGTTTTCGGAGAACCGCTTCCGTTTTTTCCCTGCGAGGCGCGGATCGAGGTGCTTTTCGAGAGGGGCTTGGGGAGAGGCTTTTCTCAGAAAAGCCTCTCCACAACGTGCTTAGTCGTTCTTTCGATAGAAGCAGCAGCCACCGACAAACTCGCGCAGTATGGAGTTGACGGGGATTTCGTCCTCCACGTCGGCGGTCTGAAAGTAATTCAGGAACTTGACCAGACGGCGAGCCATGGTATAATGGGGGGAGGACGGTTCGATGGCGGCCAGCCGGGGGTAGATATACTTTTTGAGGATGGCCATCTCGTAGTCCAGCGAGGAGTTGAACATCACGTCAGCCTCCTCCTGGAAGGGGAAGATGTACTTTTCCTCGCCGCGCCGCACGCTGGGCCACATGGCGAGGGTTTCCTCGGGCGGCGTGTTGCGGAACTGATAGTCGCGCACCATGCGGCGCAGAAGGCGCGCGTCGGTGGTGCGGATGCGGTTGTGGTCGTCCAGGTTGAGGGTGGTCAGGGCGCTGATGTAGACCTTGAACTTGTTGTCCCGGGCGATGGACGCGGTCAGCTCGTCGTTCAGGCCGTGGATGCCCTCGATGAGTATGGGCTGATCGGCGGCGGCGTGCAGCGTGTGGGTTTGCGGACTGCGGCGTCCGACGGTGAAGTCGAAGGTGGGCGTTTCGACCGTCTCTCCCTGCACCAGGCGGGCCAGGTGCTCGTTGAACAGCGGCACGTCCAGCGTGGACAGCTTTTCCAGGTCGACGCTGCCGTCCGGCTCGCGCTCGATCTCGTCGCGGTTGAGGTAGTAGTCGTCCAGCGACACCTGCATCGGCCGCATGCCCAGCACCCGCAGCGCGATGCTCAGCCGGTGAGTGAACGTGGTCTTGCCCGAGGAGGACGGCCCCGCCACCAGCAGCACGCGCGCGCCCGACTCGGCAAACTGGTCGGCGATCGAGGAAATGGCCTTTTCCTGCAGCGCCTCGTTGACGCGGATGAACTCGCGCAGGGAGCGCTTCTCGACCATCTCGTTGAGGTCGGCGGCGTTCTTGCAGCCCAGTATGCGATCCCACCGGGCCGACTGGGCAAAGGTCTTCATCAGCATGGGCAGCTGCACGAACGGCGCGACCCGCTCCGGATGCTCCGCGTCGGGCAGCTGGAGCACGAAGCCGGGCAGCTGCAGGCGCAGGTCGAAGACGGGCGTGTAGCCGGTCGAGGGGGTCATCACGCCGTAAAAGTACTCCATCATATCCCCGGCGCGGTACAGCGTGAACCGCTCGGAGGGACGGTACCTGAGCAGGCGCACCTTGTCGTTCTGGCCGTTCTCTTCAAAGAAGGCCATGGCCTCGTCGCGGCTGACCTCCCGCCGCTCGAAGGGCAGGTTCTGCGCGACGATCTCCCGCATGCGCGCGCGGATCTGGTTCACGCGCTCGGGGGTCAGCAGCAGGCCGGACACCGTGCCGTACACGCCCCGGCCGATCGAGTGCTCGATACGCACGCGGCAGCTCGGAAACAGCTGGTGCAGCGCCAGCAGGAACACGAAGCGCAGCGAGCGCTCGTAAATCAGGCCGCCCTCGGTATCGCCGAGCGTCACGCCCCAGGCGCAGTCGCCCTCGCGCGGCTCGGTCGTCAGGGGCAGCGTTTCGCCCCCGATGCGCACGGCCAGTATCCGGCGCGCCGGGAAGTACCTTTCGGCCAGCGCCTGATAGGTGTCGCCGGGCCGGTATTCAATTTTCTGGTGATCGAATTCAACAAACATTCGATGCGCCTCCTTCGGTGTCAGTCAATGAAATCCCCTCCGCAGGCGCGCAGGGAATTTCCGGTAAGGAATAGTATACGGGAAGACTGGGGCGCTTCCTTGCCAATTCGAAGAAGGAAATGTAAAATTAACAGAGACGGAGCATGACAGGCATGAAAATCTGCGGTATCGTGGCGGAATACAATCCCTTTCACAACGGACACGCCTATCAGGCGCGCCTGGCCCGCGAAATGAGCGGCTGCGACTACCTGGTCGCGGTGATGGGCGGCGCGTTTTCCCAGCGCGGCGAGCCCATGCTGTGCGACAAGTGGACGCGCGCGCGAATGGCGCTCGAGGGCGGAATCGACCTGGCAGTGGAGCTGCCCGCGCTCTTCGCGGTGCGCAGCGCCGACTGGTTCGCCCGGGGCGCAATCGAGACGCTGTGCGCGCTGGGCTGCGACGACTTCTGCTTCGGCTGCGAGGCGGACGACCTCGCGCTGCTCGAGCGCCTGTCTCGGGCGGAAGCGGACGCGGCGGTGCGCGCAGCGATTCAGGAAGCGCTCGGTCAGGGCAAGAGCCTGGCGCGCGCCCGGGGCGAGGCGCTGTCCCAGGCCTCCGGCTGCCCGCCCGAGGCGCTCAACGCGCCCAACCTGGCGCTGGGGCTCGAGTACCTGCGCGCAAACGCCGGACGGATGCGCGCGCACGTGGTGCGGCGCGTGGGCGACTATCACAGCCATCAGACCGGCGAGTTCGCCTCGGCCTCGGCAATTCGCGCGGCGATGCGGCGGGGCGAGCTGCTCTCGGCGCTTCAGGGGCTGCCGGAAACGTCCCGCGCGCTGCTTCAGGCGGCGGATACCGTGCGCCTCGAGTCCATGGACGAGCTGCTGCTCTACCGCCTGCGCATGATGCCTGAGGAGGAAATCGCCAGCCTGATCGACGTGAGCGAGGGGCTGGAGCACCGCGTCGCCCGCCTTGCCGCCCGGGAGGGCACGCGCGAGGGGCTGATTCAGGCGATCAAGTGCAAGCGCTATACCTACGCCCGGCTCAGCCGCATCTGCGCGCAGGCGCTGCTGGGCATGACGCGCGAGCTGGCGCAGGCCCATCCCGCGCCCGAGTACATCCGCGTGCTGGGCTTCCGAAGGGAGGCCGCGCCGCTGCTTCGCGAGGTCAAGGCGCGCGCCGCTCTTCCGCTGTGCGCAGACCCGGTCGCCCTCCTTGGCAATCCGCTGTTCGAGCTGGAGCGGCGCGCCACCGACCTGCAGAGCCTGCTCCTGCGCGAGCCCAGTCACCGCGCGGCGGGTTTGGATCTGCGTCACAAAATGGTCGTCATATAATTTTTTCCCCGCAGCGGCTTTGCCGCTGCGGGGTGCGGGGGGAGGG
>CAKUFB010000310.1 GCA_934647145.1 uncultured Clostridia bacterium | reverse complement strand
CCGCCTCCGATCGTACGCGAATAACATACTGCCTCATCCTGGAACCACGTTTCATTTGGGGAAATGCATTTCTGTGCAATCTATGTCATGTGGATCAAAGTGCTTTTCGGGAGAGCTCGAGAGGGGCTTTTCTCAGAAAAGCCGCCTCTCGAACGTCCTCCCCCTACAGCTGCCCGTCGTCGTCGTGCAGGCGCACTCGCACGTCGCCCACCAGGTACAGCGAGCCACACACGATGATCAGGCCGTCGCTTCCGGCCCTTTCGCGGGCGATTTCAAGCGCATGGGGGACAGAGGGCTCGGCGAGCGCGTCCATTCCCTGCGCGCGGCACAATCCGGCCAGCTCGGCGGCAGGCATGGCGCGGGGGTAGTCCACCTGCGTACACACCGCCTCGCGGGCGATCTGCGCGTAAAGCCGGGTGCAGGCGGCCACGTCCTTGTCCTTCATCATGCCCACGAGCAGCACGACGCGCCTGCCCTTTAGGAAGGTCTGCGCGTACTCGGCCAGCGCCCGCGCCCCGTGCGGGTTGTGCGCGCCGTCGATCAGCAGGCGATCCTCCAGCCACTCCAGCCGCCCGGGCCAGACGGTCTTTTTAAGTCCTTCAAGCGCTTTTTCCTCGGGCAGGCTCCAGCCCAATTTCTTCAGCAGGTGAAGGGTGGTCAGCGCCAGCGCGGCGTTCTGCGCCTGATGCCTGCCGCACAGCCGGATTTCCGCGCGCTCGCCGTTCAGGGTAAAGGCCGCGCCGCGCGCGTCGATGCGCTCGATGACCAGCCTGCTGTCGGCCAGATCGACGATCGGGCTGAGGCTCGCCTGCGCGGCCCGGTGAAAGACCTCGCGCACGGGGAGCGCCTGATCCTGCACGATTACCGGCACGCCCTGCTTGATGATGCCGGCCTTTTCGGCGGCGATCAGGGTCAGCGTGTCGCCCAGTATGCGGGTGTGATCCATGCCGATCGGCGCGATGACCGAAACCTCGGGCACGATCACGTTGGTCGCGTCCAGCCGTCCGCCCATGCCCACCTCGATCACCGCGACGTCCACCCGCTGCTCGGCGAAGTACAAAAAGCATATCGCCGTGCCCAGCTCGAACGCGGTGGGGCGCACGCCCTCGTCGAGCAGCGCCTCGACCGCCTCGCGCACCCATTCGGCCAGGCGCACGAAGTCACCGTCGGGAATGGGCAGTCCGTTCACGCGGATGCGGTCGCCGTAGTGCATCAGGTAGGGCGAGGTATACAGCCCGGTCTTCAGCCCGCACGCGCGCAGCATGCGCTCCAGCATCGCGCAGGTCGAGCCCTTGCCGTTGGTTCCGGCCACATGGATGCAGCGCAGGCCTTTCTCGGGGCTGCCCAGTCGCTCAAGCAGCGCGCGCATGTTCGAAAGGCCGCACTTTTCTCCCTTGTAGCGCAGGCCGAAGATCCAGTCCACGGCCTGCGCGGCGGTAGTAAATGTCTCAGGCATTGAGCGATCGCAGCTCCTCCATACGGTTTTTCAGCGACTCGAGAATGGTCTTGTTGGTGGCGAGCTTTTCCTTTTCGGCCTCGACCAGCTGGGCGGGCGCCTTGGCCAGGAAGCCCTGGTTTTTGAGCTTGCCCTCCGCGCGGGCGATTTCGCCGGTCAGTCGGGCCTCCTCCTTGGCCAGGCGCGTCAGCTCCTTGTCCACGTCCACCAGGTCGCCCAGCGGGATGTAGATGTCGGCGGCGGCGCAGGAGGCACTGGCCGATTTTTCGGGGTTGGGATCGCTTTCGCCGATTTCCTCCACGCTGCTGGCGAAGGCCAGGCGGCTGAAGTAGATCGAGGCGTGATCGAGCGTTTCAGCCCAGCCCTCGCGCGGGCGCAGGATCAGCCGGGCGCGGCGGCCGACCGACACGTTCATCTCGGCGCGCAGGTTGCGGATGGCGCGAATGGCGTCCATCACGCCCTCCATCTGCGCGGCCTGCTGCGGGAAGTCGTATTCCTCGCGGCACTCGGGCCAGGCGCTGACCATGATCGAGCCCTCGGCGCCCGGCATGTGGCGGAAGATTTCATCCGTGATGAAGGGCATGAAGGGGTGCAGGAGCTTGAGCGTGCCGGTCAAAACGTGGGTGAGCACCTCGCGCACGGTGTTCTTCGAGGCCAGATCGTCGCCGCCCAGGCGCTGCTTGGCCATCTCGATGTACCAGTCGCAGCAGCTGTTCCACAGGAAGTCGTAGGCCGCCTGCGCCGCCATGCCCAGGTCGAGATCCTCCATGTGGCGCGTCACCTCGCGCACCGCGTCCTGATACCTCGTCAGGATCCACTGGTCGGCCAGCGTCAGGCGCTCCTTGACCGCGTCCAGGCCCTTCTGCTCGAAGTCCTCGCAGTTCATCAGCACGAAGCGCGCCGCGTTCCACAGCTTGTTGGCGAAGTTGCGCGCCGCCTCGACCTTTTCCTCGGAGCAGCGCAGGTCGTTGCCGGGGGACACGCCCAGCGCCAGCGAAATGCGCAGCGCGTCCGCGCCGTACTTGTCGATCAGATCCAGCGGGTCGATGCCGTTGCCCAGGGACTTACTCATCTTGCGGCCCTGCGCGTCGCGCACCAGGCCGTGCATGAGCACCGTGTGGAAGGGAGCCTGACCCATCTGCTC
This sequence comes from uncultured Clostridia bacterium, assembly GCA_934647145.1. GTDB lineage: Bacteria > Bacillota > Clostridia > Christensenellales > Aristaeellaceae > CAKUFI01. The sequence continues at coordinate 821 of CAKUFB010000310.1, read as the reverse complement.
CACGCCGGAGAAGATCATGCGGGCCACCCAGAAGAAGATGATGTCGTAGCCGGACACCAGGACGCTGGTGGGGTAGAAGTACTTCAGATCCTCGGTCTGCTCCGGCCAGCCCAGCGTGGAGAAGGGCCACAGCGCCGAGGAGAACCAGGTGTCCAGCACGTCCTCGTCCTGATTCATCGCCGCGCAGCCGCACTTCGGGCACTTTTCAGGCGCCTCGGCCGCCACGACGGTCTCGCCGCACTGCGCGCAGTAGTAGGCCGGGATGCGGTGACCCCACCACAGCTGGCGGGAGATGCACCAGTCGCGGGTGTTTTCCATCCAGTTATAATAAATCTTGGTGAAGCGCTCGGGCACGAAGCGGGTCTCGCCCCTTCGCACCGCCTCGATGGCCGGGCCGGCCAGGGGCGCCATCTTCACGAACCACTGCCTGGACACCATGGGCTCGATCGTGTGGTGGCAGCGGTAGCAGGTGCCCACGTCGTGGGTCAGCGGCTCGGTCGACTTGAGACAGCCCGCCGCCTCCAGGTCGGCGAGTATGGCCTTGCGCGCCTCCATCGTAGTCATGCCGGCGTACTTTCCGCAGTCCAGCACCTCGGGCTCGCCCTCGCCCGCGCGGCCGCTGGCGATCAGCTCGGCCGCCTCGGCCGCTTCCTTCGCGCCGGTCATGTGGCCGTCATAGGTGAACACGCGCACGATGGGCAGATTGTGGCGCTGGCCCACCTCGAAGTCGTTCGGGTCGTGGGCGGGGGTGATCTTCACCACGCCGGTGCCCTTGGTCATGTCGGCGTGCTCGTCGCACACGATCGGGATTTCCTTGTTGA
>CAKUFB010000309.1 GCA_934647145.1 uncultured Clostridia bacterium | reverse complement strand
ATCCTTTGCGGCCTCCTTCTGTGTTGGTCTTAGTTTACCACACTTTTCGCTTGTCCGCATCTTCGGGGCCAGAGCAGCGCGGCGGGCGAGCGGAGCGAGCCTGCGCAGGGAGGGGTGCGGGGAGGGGCGGCAGCCCCGCCCCGGGGGCGCGGCGCGAAGCGCCGCGCGGCAGGCGAGCGGAGCGAGCCTGCGCAGGGAGGGGTGCGGGGAGGGGCGCAGCCCCGCCCCGGGGGGCGCGGCTATGAGCAGGAGTTTTCCTCAATAGGGGCTGCCTGCTCGTTCTGGGGCTGTTTTGCGGTTTTTCCTCTGCGGCGGCGCGGTTTAGCGGCTGGCCTGGCCGGCTGAAGCCAGTCGCTCATCTGGGTGCGGACGTAGTTGAGGAGCGCCTCCTTCTGGTTAGGCAGCGCGCCCTCGATCACCTGATCGAGCAGGCGGTTGAGCATATCGCCGGTTTTTTTTCGGGGCAGGCCGAGCAGGAACAGATCCTGTCCGTTTACGGCCAGCTGCCGGAGGGTCACGCAGTCGCCCTGCTGGATGACCAGATGCGCCAGCGCCAGCGCGCAGGCGTTTTGAAGCTCAACCACTGCGCACAGCGCCTCCTCGCCCACCTCCTGCATCAGGCGGCGCATGCCGCTTCGGGTGCGCGGCGCGCCTTCGCGGGCATAGCGGGTCAGGGTGAGCATGAACTGGCGGCCCTTTTTGCTCAGCTTGAGGCGCATGGCGGTCTCCTCGAGCTGCTCCCCGGGCAGGTCGTACATCAGCGCGGCCAGGCGCATTTCGGGCACGGGCGACACCAGAGACACGCGTCTGGCGGCGCACAGGTAATCCTCCTCCGAGAGGGCGCTGAGCGGCGGCAGGATGACCTCGATGACCGGGCGGAACTGCAGCAGCACCTGCTCGGCGCGCCTGCCCGAGAGCAGCTTGTACAGCTCGGCCGCGATGCGCTCCACGGCGATATTGTGCAGCAGCTCGCGGTTGCGCAGTACGGCCTGGGCGGTCGCCTCATCGACGTCGAAATCCAGCTTGCTCGAGAAGCGCAGGGCGCGCAGGATGCGCAGCGCGTCCTCCTGAAAGCGGGTGTCCGGGTCGCCTACACAGCGGATGATTCGGGCGTTCAGGTCGTCCACGCCGCCCACATAGTCCACCACGTCCTCCTGCTCGTTCCAGCACAGGGCGTTGACCGTGAAGTCGCGGCGCAGCACGTCCTCCTCCAGGCGCGAGGTAAAGGTGACCTCTTCCGGGCGGCGGTTGTCCTCATACTCGCCGTCGATGCGGAAGGTAGTGATTTCGATGGGCATGCCGCGCTTGATCAGGGTGATCGTGCCGTGCTTCAGGCCGACGGTCAGCGTGTGCTCCCGCTTGAACAGCGCCAGCGTCTCCTCGGGCAGGGCGCTGGTGGTCAGGTCAAAATCGTCCGGCTCCAGGCCCAGCAGGCTGTCGCGCACGCAGCCGCCCACGCAGTAGGCCTGGTATCCCGCGCGGCGCAGCGCGTTCAGGGCGTAGCGCACAGGGTAAGGCAGGTTCATCTTCAACGACATCACTCTCCTATGACATAACGGTATTATATCACGCCCGCAGTCTGCAGGCAAGCCTGCAAAAAACACAGAGAAACGCCCCGCAGCCAGGCGTGAAGCTGGCCTTGGGGCGATCTGTTGATAATGAACTGCGGAGCAATCAGCCCAGGATGGTCAGCGGGATGAGCAGCGGCGTGGGCCGGCCGGCGACGGACAGCTCGATCACGGCGCGGTTGACCGCATCGACCTGCTCGCCCGCGACGAGGGTGATTTCGGTGGTCGAGTGGCCCAGGCGCAGGCTGGAGGGCACGTTGTCGTGGCTCCAGATGGGCATACTGGCGTGGACGTGCTTTTTACCCAGCGCCTGCCAGTCCTCGGGCAGGTAGAAGCGCACGGCGAACAGCTTCTGATCGGCCATGGTGGTTCTGAGCGTGGCGGTCAGGCGCAGCCTGAGCTCTCCGCCCGCCGCGATGATCGGCTCGTGCTCGAACTCGACCAGGGCGTGGGCGTAGCAGTTGTCCGCGGTGAAGGAATAGCGCGCGCGGCCGGCGAGCGAGGCGGCGAAGTCTCCGCCCTTCATCTGTTCTGCGGTCAGGCCGCCGAAGTCGCTTTCGCCCTCGGTCAGCTTGAACTGCGGCCCATGCGCGGCCAGATCGCCGTTGGGGGTGCGCATGGTGGCGCCCAGCAGGCTGATCACGCAGTCGGTCAGCTCGGTGCAGGATTTGGGGAAATAGCCGTGGCCGTTGATGGTGGACACGGTGACGATGCGGTCGCCAATGTGCCTGCGCCAGTCCTCGGGAATGGCCTTCATGCCGTACATGATGCCCAGCAGCGAGCCGACGGTCGCGCCGGTGCAGTCGGTGTCGTCGCCGCAGTCGATGGCGATGATCATGGATTTTTTGAAGTCGCACTCGCCCCAGAGCAGGCCGAGGATGGTGAAGGCCACGTTGCCGGGCGCCTGGAACCAGCCCAGGCCGGTCTCGTCGTTCATGTGCAGCAGCATTTCGCGGCAGTCCTGCCAGGTCATGCCGTCGTCATAGGCCTTGACCGTGGCGCGGATGTAGCGGGCGAGCAGGCAGGTCTCGGGCACCTTGCTCAGGCCGATGTCGATCAGCGTGCGCAAATCGTCGATCACGAACGCGGCCGACTGCATCGCGGCCACGAAGATCGCGGCGTAGGCGCCCTCGCCGAAGCCATGGTCGACGCAGGCGTCCTCGAAGGCGCAGCGGATGGCCTTGTCCGGGCAGCCGGGGTGCGTGCAGGCCCAGACCTCGGTACGGATCCACGCGCCGTTGGAGTGCTTCCACTCCTCGTTGTACAGCTCGCCGCTCATCGGCGGCACGATGCCCGCGCGCAGGTTACTCTTGCCCAGGCCGTACTCGTTCCAGCTGGGGCCGATGAAGCTGATCCAGTACTCGGCGAGCACCTTGGAATCGATGGCCTCGGGGCCCATTTCGTCCATCGCGCGCAGCCACACCAGCTGCAGGTCCAGGTCGTCGTTGGGCAGCACCTCGCCCGGCTTCGTGACGAAGCCCTGGATGTCGTTGAGCTGCTGACGGCCTTCATAGGGCGTGCCCATGGTGCCGCCGATGTTCTTGCCCACCCAGCAGGCGTAGATCTTGTCGCGGAGCTGTTCACGGTTAAATGTAAGCATTGCTTTTCTCCCTTTCACGCGCGGTTCAGAGCCGCGGATTTCTGTGAAAAGTATAGCAAAAAGCGAGCCTCTCCGCAAGGGAAAAGGCTCGCCTCAGAGCGGATAACGACAAACGGAACGGGAGAAAAGGCGAATTTCCGGCGCATCGTAGCAGCAGACGAACTTCGGTGGGGGTCTGGGGGAGCGCGAAGCGAAGCGGAGCCTTCCCCAGCCGAGGCGGCAGCGCCGCCCCATAATCCGCAGAGAATTCTGCGGATTCGAAGAACCCAGCCGCTCCAATTT
>CAKUFB010000308.1 GCA_934647145.1 uncultured Clostridia bacterium | reverse complement strand
AACATGACCAGCGGCGCGGTCTTCAGGCCGTAGGCAATCGCCACGCCGATCGCCGCGCCCACCACCGGCGAGGAGGCTGAGACCACCGCACCGAACGGGGCCAGAAAGCCCAGGAAGGAGATCTTCGACAGCTGAGAAATGATCAGACCGATAATCAGCGAGGAGAACAGACCCAGCGCCATGGCCGACATGGCGTCCAACAGGTATCGCTTGTAGAACTTCCGGAGCAGAGCTTTTGCTTTCATGTGAAATCCCTCATTTCTGATACTTTAATGGCATTATACACTAGTCCCAGTTAAGTGTAAACCATGTTTTCGTTAGAGTGTATTTCAAAAAGGGCAACATGCGAGTCCATTTTGGCTTCCAGTCAGTCGGAGCGCGCTCTGCGGCCCCGCCGGGGGATGCTCTCAAGAGCATACGGCCGGGCGACAGGATGCGCGGCGGCAGGTGGGTGCAGGCTCAGCCTGCCCGGAAAACCGGAGAATTCGGGAACTCTAATTTATGGTTCCCGAATTCGTCGAAAGAACCGGCGGCAGCAAGTGGAACCGGGCACTGCCCGGCGGCGGCAGGTGGGTGCCGGCACTGCCGACCGGCGGCAGCGCGCAAACTTCGGTGGGGGTCTGGGGGAGCGTGAAGCGTATGCGGAACCTCCCCCAGCTAACCCCGAGGCGGGCAGTGCCCGCCCGGCAATCCGCAGGGAAGCCTGCGGATTCGCAGACATTGGCCGCTCCAATTTATGGCGGCCAATGGTCATCGATAGAATCGGCGGCAGCAGGTGGAACCGGGCACTGCCCGGCCTAGGCGTGCGACAGCGTGGGGAACATCGTGCCGCGCGAAAGCAGCGCCTCCACCGCGCGCCCCCTGTAAAACAGCGTGGTGTCCTCTACTCGATACGCCTCGCAGGCAAAGCCCGCCGTATCCGCCGGGGTGTAGCCCAGCCTGAGCAGCCTCACGCCCGCAAAGCAGCCCGCCGCCCACTCGGGCGAACGGTCGGACAGCAGCGCGTGCAGCGTCAGCACGTCGCCCTCCCGCTCGGCGACCGCCAGCCCCGCCCGCTCTGGCATCTCGTACAGGCATCTGCTCATCGACCCCAGCAGGTAGAACAAATACAGCTGCGGATTGTCCAGCAGAGACAGCGCCTCGCCCGGCCGGGGGAGACTGAGCACCGCCTCCAGCCGCGCGCGGTTTTGGGGAAGCGCCGGGTCGAAGGGCCTGGCCGACTGAGCCTTCGCCGGCTCTACCGCGCGGACGCACTGCCGCTCCGTCCCCTTCCTGAAGCCGAATCGCGGGTAAAAATTCAGCACCGAGTCGTTAGCGAACAGGTACACGTCCTCGGGCAGGCGCGAAAGCACCTCCCGCATCAGCCTTCCTGCCAGGCCGCGCCCCCGAAAATCCGGATCGGTCATCACTGTGCCCAGCTGGCACAGCGCGATCTCCCGGCCAAAGGCCTGAAAGCGCAGCCTGTTCACCGACACGTTGGCCACCACCCGGCCGTCCAGCACCAGCGCGTGCGGGCAGTACCGCTCCGTCCATAGTCCCTCCGCGTCCCAGGCGGAAAAATCGAACCCATACACTCTCCGCGTCAGGGCGTTGAAGCTGTCCTTCAGCCCGGGCGCGTCGTGCACCCGGGCGCAAAACACGTATTCCATCGCATTTTCTCCTCTTCCGTTGTACGAAAAGAGAGGCCGCCCTTCATTCATAAGGCGACCTCCCAAACCTTAGAACTTGTCCGCCCGGTTGATGTAATAGGGCAGCGGCGCCCAGTTGCGCAGGCGCCTGTCCCCCGAATCGCACAGGCCGGAAAGCGAGAAAAACAGGCGCTCAGCCTCGAGGTGCTCAAGCTCCAGCTCCGGCGCGCGATCGGTCGGGCGCACCTCGGCCTTTCCGTCCCGCACGCAAATCACGAACGTCTGACCGTCCACGCGCAGGCAGGCCTCGCCGTCCTCCAGCGGCTGATACAGCGCCTTGAGATTCAGCAGCGCCTGCAGCACGCGCGGCCAGTTGAGCACGCACACCATCTCGCAGGTCTCAATCGAGCAGCCCTCGCTCAGCGGATCGATCAGCTCCATCCGGCGCCTCTCGTGCGGCGCGACGTCCAGGCTGTTCTCACCCGGGTGCTCGGTCATCCAGGCCTTGAGTACGGCGGGCAGGTTTTCCTCGTCCGCAAGCAGAACCTCTCCCAGCGACACGCCGCCGGAGGTGTACAGCGTGCCCAGGAAGTCCTCCCCGCGCAGCGCCGCGTAGAAGCTGCCCTTCCAGGAATGCATGATGTGCAGGTAATTGTCCCTCGGGCGCGCGCCGGTCACCGTCTGCCGCGCGTGCAGCGCCGCCGCCTTGTCCAGCAGCGGATCGTCCTCGCGGGTGATCTCGGCAAAGCGAATGCCCGCCGCGTCCACGTCCCGCGCGCCGTGCCGCATGCTGGGCTCGGTCAGGCTGTAGCTGTACACCAGCCCCGCCCGCTCGAAGCCGAAGTGGTTGTAGCGCTGCCGCTGTCCGCCCAGCGCCAGGACGTCCGCGCCCTGCGCGCGCTGATCCTCGATCATGTCGCGCATCAGCCGCTTCATGTGACCCTCGCCCCGGGCGTAGGGATGCACCGACACCGTGCCCACCAGGCCGAACTTCAGCTCGCAGCCGACGATCGTCTGCGTCATGGGCAGCGCCGCCACCATCGCGCGGATGCGGCCGTCCGCCTTGGCCAGGTAGTGGCAGAAGGTCGTATCGCGGTCGTCGGCATATCCCTTGGGCAACAGGGTCTTGAAGTCGTGCGGGCAGTGCGCCTGGCTGAAGACATAGTTTGCAAAATCGACGATTTCCGCCTTATCCGCGGTTACGCCCTTGACATATTCGAGCATGGTTTGTTCTCCTTCCTATTATTAAGATACGACGCGGTAGTAATGCCAGCCGTTTTCGATCGGCTTTGTTCGATACCATTCCTCCAGGGCGCTTGCGTCCTCGGAAAACAGGATTCCAAACGCGGTGATTCCCATGATCCCCTCGGCGTATTCGCAGAAGAGCATGCCGTCCGATACGAAGACCGACCCGATCCCAAGCGAGGCCAGCTCATCCGGTACGCGCTGCTTCCTGACGGGCGGAATGCCCAGCAGGGCGTTCAGCAAATCGCCGCTCAGATCCGTCGCGTCCGCAAGCCGCGCAAAGGTCTCTTTGTGCCCGGCATAGTCGGAATACGCCTTTCTTTCCGCCTTGCGCAGGGTAATCGGCCGCGGAAGGACATATTCAAGCAGGAATAAGCAGCCCGCAATCACCAGCCCGGTAGCCGCAACGCGTTTCAGTCTTTTTCCCATACGCGCCTCCACAGGTCGAAATCCCTTCAAAAAGCCCCGGCCAGGCTTCTGTTTGGGAAACGCGACCGGGGCGTACATGTCTTCTTTTCGGCGCGCCCCCTTCGGGGCCGCGCCGAGCGGGGCGGGATTCCCTCCCCGCACCCCTCCCACG
>CAKUFB010000307.1 GCA_934647145.1 uncultured Clostridia bacterium | reverse complement strand
TGTACGATATTCAGGGAGCCTCCCCCGGCGGGCGCGGCCGGCACTGCCCGGCCGCGCGGCTAAGAGGATATGAAATGAAGAAAAACGATCGAAAGAAGAATAAGCAGCGTAAAAGCGGCGCGCAAAACGGACAGACGTTCATGAAGCTGTCGCGCGGCCTGAGGTCGGGCAGCGTACAGATCAAGCGGTACAGCAGAGAGCTGGCGCACCGCTTTAACGACTATACGCAGGGCAAGTCGGACGAGAAGCAGGAGGCGCGGCTGCGAAGCAGACTGGATCGCCTGTTTTCGCGGCTGCATCTGGACATACTGCGCGGCCACGGCTTCGTGGCGTTCCTGCTGGCGCTGGCCATCCTGCTGGCGGCGATGCTGCTGGTCATGAACAACTCGGACATCGCGGTGGATAAGGCCACGCTGGCCATCGCGGGCCTGAGCCCCGATTTCGAGGGCTATACCATCCTGCTGATGAGCGACCTGCACGGCGCGCAGCTGGGTGACAAGCAGGCCAAGCTGCTCAGCGTCGTCAACCAGCAGGATTATGACGTCGCGATTTTGGCGGGCGACATGGTGGGCAAAAAGGGCGACGCACAGCCGCTTCTCGACCTTCTTTCAGGCATGAAGAGCGGGGGGCCGGTTTACTTCATCGCGGGCGATTCGGATCCCGGCCCGATGCTGGACGCGCCGCGCGCGCTGAGCAGCGGCACGCTGGAGCAGTTTACGCTGGCGGACTGGATTGTGCAGGCGGAGGAGCTGGGCGCGATTTACCTGGACACGGCCACCGCGGTCAAGGTGGGCGCGTCTACGCTGTGGCTCACGCCCGCCAGCCTGCTCAATGTCAACGCCTCAGAGACGCTCTACCGGCTGGGCGTACAGGCGACGCTGGAGACGCAGGAAGTGCTTTCCGGGCTGAACGCGGCCTACCGCGCGCTCCCCTTCACCTCCTATCGCCAGCAGTGCCTGGACGCGCTGAACACGGCGGTCAAGGCCATGAACGACAGCGACCTGCACATTGCCGTGGCGCACCAGCCGCCCTCGGACGAGTTCCTGCAGTCGGCCTATGTCTCCTCGGAAAGCGACTCCTTCCTGCGTCCGGTCGATCTGGCGCTGGCCGGGCACTACTGCGGCGGCAACTGGAAGCTGCCCTTCGTGGGCGCGCTCTACATTCCCGCGGACGACCTGCCCCGCCACGGCTGGTTTCCCGCGCGCAGTCAGGTCGAGGGCTACCGTCTCTCGGGCAGCACCGGCATATACGTCACCGGCGGCCTGAGCGCGACCGACGCCATTCATACCCCTTCCTTCCGCCTGGCCAACAAGTCCAAGGTCACGCTGATCACCCTCACCAGCGCCATGAATAACCACCTGATGGATCCGTCATGACCTGATCCGCCCCTGCGAGGCGCTGCCTCCAGACTCCGCCTGAAACTTAACCTTATTCCGGTTGTAACATTCCGGCAATCGTTTATAATAGGAATGAAGATGGAGGATGACGCCGATGAATCTGCCGAACGCGCTGACCATATTCCGCCTGCTGCTGGTTCCCGTATTTACGTACCTGTATGCGCACGGCTCCTATGCCTGGGGGCTGGTCGTGTTCGTCACGGCCGCGCTGACCGACATGCTGGACGGATACCTGGCCCGGAAGTATCACCAGATCACCAATTTCGGCAAGCTGGCCGACCCGCTGGCCGACAAGCTGATGACGCTGAGCATGCTCTACTGCCTGTGCAAAAGCGGCTATGTGCCCTGGTGGATACTCTATATCATCCTGGCCAAGGAGCTGGTGCTGATTATCGGCGGAACGCTGCTGGTGCGCTGCCGCAACGTCGTGCCCTACTCCAACTGGGCGGGCAAGATCACCACGGTCACGTTCATCGTGTCGATCATCTGCGTGTATCCCTGGCACAGCTGCGAATGGCTGCACGAAACGGGCGGGGTGCTGATGATGGTGGCGGTGGGCTTCGCGCTCTTCGCGCTGTTTAACTATGTCTCGCAGTACCGCAAGTATCGTGTGAAAAGCGAATCCGGGGAAAAAGTGTTAAAAATGGATCCGGGGAGAAAGAGGATTGACGTTTGACGCGAAACGAGGTATAATAAGGTGTCATATCCCCTGCGACAAGGAGCAGTACGCGCCGGCGGTCAGGCAGAGAGGGCGGTTCATCGGCTGAAAGGCCGCCCATGATGCGCGCGCGGAAGTCGCCTTGGAGGGGCCGAGGTGAAGCAGCAGTAGCCCGGCGGGGCCGCGCCCCTTATCGCGCGCACGAGGAAGGCGAATCGCCTTCGAATTCGGGTGGTACCACGCATGGACGCGTCCCAGGAAGACTGGGGCGCTTTTTTTGCGCCCATACCGAAGGAGGTTCAAGATGGAGCAGATTACAAAGCTGTTCGACGCGCCGATGGGCGATTTGTCGCGCGTCCGTCCGCTCGGCCTGGCCGTGCTGATCATCGGGGCGCTCGCCGCCTTTCTCGCCCGCCCGCTGAGCCGCGGAAACGGAAAGCGCGAGACCCTGCTGCGCCTGGGCGGACTGTTTCTGGCCATGCTGGGCGCGCTTGTGGCCATGAAGGTATTCTGACAAACCGCGTAACCGACCAAACAACGATAGATGAAAGGATGAATCGCATGTCTGAAACCCGCTTTGAGATGAGCAAGGTGTACGCACCGCAGGAAATCGAAACCCGCCTGTATCAGGAATGGGAGAGCAGCGGCCTGTTTAAGGCGCACCGCGTGCCCGGCAAAAAGCCCTTTACCATCGTGATGCCGCCGCCCAACGTGACCGGCCAGCTGCACATGGGTCACGCGCTGGACGCGATGCTGCAGGACGCGCCCATCCGCTACCACCGCATGAAGGGCGACCCCACCCTGTGGCTGCCCGGCACCGACCACGCCTCCATCGCCACCGAGGCCAAGATCATCGAGGCGCTGCGCAAGGAGGGCCTGAGCAAGCAGGACGTCGGCCGCGACGGCTTCATGGAGCGCGCCTGGGCCTGGAAGGAGCAGTACGGCGGGCGCATCGTGCGCCAGCAGCGCCGCCTGGGCGCCAGCTGCGACTGGAGCCGCGAGCGCTTCACCATGGACGAGGGCCTGAACAGGGCGGTCGTCGAGGTGTTCCTGCGCCTGTATAAGAAGGGCCTGATCTACCGCGGCAACCGCATGGTCAACTGGTGCCCGCACTGCAACACCTCCATCTCCGACGCGGAGGTCGAATACGAGAGCCAGAGCGGCAATTTCTGGCACCTGCTGTATACCGTGAAGGAGACCGGCGAGCGGCTCGAGCTGGCCACCACCCGCCCCGAAACCATGCTGGGCGACACTGCCGTGGCCATCAACGAGGAAGACCCGCGCTACAGCCACCTGCACGGCTGCCACGTGATCCTGCCGCTGCTCAACAAGGAAATCCCGATCGTGTGCGACGAGCACGCCGACATGACCAAGGGCACCGGCGTGGTGAAGATCACCCCC
>CAKUFB010000306.1 GCA_934647145.1 uncultured Clostridia bacterium | reverse complement strand
CCCCCGTCCCCCGCGCCGCGAAGACGGCGCATGACATGCCTGAAAACCGAAAAAGACCCGGCAGCCGCTCGGACTGCCAGGCCCCGTTTGCCCCATCAGCGCGTTCACTTCTCCTGCGGCGCGCACAGCAGGTCGATCATGGCCTGCATGGCCGGAGAAATCCACTTGCCCTTGTGGTAGATGAGCTGCCGCCACAGCTCGGCGGAAAAGTCCTCCACTTCAAGCTGCACAATCTCTCCCCTGCGAACGTGCTCCGCCACGATGAATTCAGGTAGGAGCGACAGGCCCATACCGCCGGCCACCATGCGCGCAATCAGCTCCGGATTGCCGATCTCAAGGAACGGCTGAATCTCCAAGCCCATTCTTGCGAGGCATTCATCGAGCTGACTGCGATAGCTCATGCCCTTCTCTGTGAGGATGAATGGATAGGAAACGCACTCCGCCAGCCTGACCGAGCGCTTTGCGGCCAGGGGATGCTCCCTGGGGGCCACAAACACCACTCGCACGGGCTCCTCCAGGGCGATGACCGCGTCGCTGCGGTAGACGCGCGTGTCCAGCTGATAAACCAGATCCACGTCGTTCTGCGCCAGCGCGCGAAACATATCCGTGGTCGTGGAGACCGACGCAATCACCTGTACCTGCGGATAGAGCTGGTGATAGCGGCACAGCACCTCCGGGAAACCGATCATGCACAGCGACTCGGCCAGGGCGATGCGCAATTGACCGCTGACGCTCGCGGTATTCGCCATTTCGCGGCAGGCGTTTTCGGTCATGCGCAGGATATTCTGGGCATAGCCGTAGAACCGCGCGCCCTGCTCGGTCAGGGCGATGCTTCGTCCCACCCGGTCGAACAGCCGGGTCGACAGCTCCTCCTCCAGCTGGGCGATCTGCATGGAGACGGCCGACTGGGAGTAATCGAGTTCCCTTGCGGCCGCCGAAAACGAGCGCAGCTCAGCCACCCTCACAAAGGTGCTCAGGTTGCGAAACTCCATCCGTCATCCCCTCTCTCTGCGAGCGTTTTTATCCGAGCAGCGCCTTGTCGGAGGCGAAGGTCTCGCCGCTGAGCTGCTCGAAGCGGTTCAGCAGATCCTCCACGGTCAGTTTTTTCTTTTCCTCGCCGCGAATATCGAAGATCACGCGTCCCTCGTGCATCATCAGCAGCCGGTTGCCGTGCGCGATGGCGTCCTTCATGTTGTGCGTAATCATCAGCGTGGTCAGGCGATCCCTTTCCACGATGCGGTCGGTGGTGTCGAGCACCTTGGCGGCCGTCTTGGGATCAAGCGCGGCGGTGTGCTCGTCGAGCAGCAGCAGCCTGGGCCGGTTCATGGAAGCCATGAGCAGCGTCAGCGCCTGCCGCTGGCCGCCGGAAAGCAGCCCGACCTTGCTGGTCATGCGGTTTTCAAGGCCGAGTCCCAGCGTGGCGAGCATTTCGCGATACTTCTCGCGCTCGGCGTTCGTGATACCCGGACGCAGGGTGCGCTTCTGGCCGCGCCGCATGGCCAGGGCCATGTTTTCCTCGATCCACATGCTGGCCGCCGTGCCCATCATGGGATCCTGAAACACGCGGCCGATGTAGCTGGCGCGCCTGAACTCGGGCAGGCGGGTGACGTTCACCCCGTCGATCAGGATTTTGCCGCTGTCGACGGGCCACACGCCCGCCACCGCGTTGAGCAGCGTGGACTTGCCCGCGCCGTTGCCGCCGATGACCGTGGCGAAGTCGCCGTCCTCCAGCGACAGGCTGACGCCGCACAGCGCCTTTTTCTCGTTGATCGTGCCGGCGTTAAACGCCTTGTGCACGTTCTGAACCTCCAGCATGCCTCACGCCTCCCTTCTGTGTCCGGAACTGAGCTTGCCCTTCAGGTGCGGGATGGACAGGAACAGCGCCACCACCAGCGCGGTGAGCAGTTTCAGATCGTCGGCGTTCAGGCCCAGCCACAGCACCACCTGAATCACCGCATAGTACAGCACCGCGCCCAGCGAAACCGCCAGCAGCTTGAGCGCGAAGTTGCGGAAGACCTTGCCGAAAATGACCTTGCCGATGATGACCGCGGCCAGGCCGATGACGATCGCGCCGCGCCCCATGTTGATGTCCGCAAAGCCCTGATACTGCGCGTACAGCGCGCTGGCGAGCGCCACGATGCCGTTGGACAGCATCAGACCCAGCACGGTCGCGCGATCGGTGTTGATGCCCTGCGCGCGGGCCATGTGAACGTTGCTGCCGGTGGCGCGCAGGGAGCAGCCCAGCTCGGTGCCGAAGAACCAGTACATCAGCGCGATGAGCAGCGCCGTGAAGATGACGCCCACAAGGATGGCCTGCGGTATGCGCAGAAGGGACAACAGCAGGCTGTACTTGCGCGCGTTGATGCTCTGGTTCGCCCCGCCCAGTATGCGCAGGTTGATCGAATAGAGCGCCAGCTGCGTCAGTATGCCCGCCAGAATGGCCGGAATACCCATCACCGTGTGGAACACGCCGGTCACAAGGCCGGCCAGCATGCCCGCGATGAACGCGCACAGAAGCGCCACGTACACATTGCAGCCATTCATCATCAGCATGACGCATACCGCGCCGCCGGTACACATGGTGCCGTCCACGGTCAGGTCGGCAATGTCCAGCACGCGGTAGGTAATATACACGCCGATGGCCATCAGACCCCAGATCAGTCCCTGGGCGCACGCGCCGGGCAGGGCGTTGAGCAGGCTCATAATCTTCACGTTCGTTCCCTCATTTCCTGTCGTTTATGCCGAATCACAGAATACGGACCTCCCGTGTTGAGGGAGGCCGCGCATGAATACGTCTCGCCGCCGTTACTCAATGGCGGTGAAGTCCTCAGGTACCGTCACGCCCAGCTCTTCGCAGTTGACCGCGTTGTACTTCTTGGTCACCTGAGGCGCGTACTGGATCGGCATGGTGGAAATATCCGCGCCGTTGACCAGGATGTCGTAGGCCATCTGGCCGGCGGCCGCGCCGATGTCGTAATAGCTGATGGACAGGGTGGCCACGCCGCAGCCGGCGCAGATGCCCTCCTCTCCCGCGATGACCGGCACCTTGGCGGGCAGGCAGATGTTGTTGATGACCTCCGCGTTGTTGGCGGCGGTGTTGTCGGTCGGCACATAGAGCACGTCGCACTTGGAGCAGGCGCTCGTGGTGACGGACGCGATGTCGTTGGAGTCGGAGAAGCCGAACAGCTCGGATTCAATGCCCATCTCGGTCAGCGCCTGCGTCACGACGTCCACCTGATACTTAGAGTTGGCCTCGGCGGTGCAGTACAGCAGGCCCACCTTTTTAACGTCCGGGAACAGCTGCCTGATCAGCGCGGCCTGCTCGTCCAGCGGCGCGAGGTCGGAGGTACCGGATACGTTGAAGCCGGTCGTGCCGTCGAAGTCGCTCAGATCCAGCGCCGAGGCGTAGTCGGTGATCGACGTGCCCAGCACCGGGATGGTCTCGGTTCCGTTGTAG
>CAKUFB010000305.1 GCA_934647145.1 uncultured Clostridia bacterium | reverse complement strand
GTTCCGGCCTGAGCGATGGTGAAGCGCACCCTGCCCACGCCCTGTACGCGCGCGCCGCGGTCGGTGAGCTCGAGCACCTCGCCGTTCTCCGTGTGCGGCCAGACGGCGAGGTCGCCCTTCACGACGCACTTGATCATCACGCCGAAGGGCATGGAGACCTCGTATCGGTTTTCGCCCACGCGCAGGGTTGCGCGGCGGATGAGCGCCTCGGGGCGGTACCAGTCCACGGGCAGCAGGTAGAAGTGGCGGGAGCCGTCGGCCTGCGCGTAGACCGCGCTGCCCACGTCGTCGCCGGTCTCGAGCCAGCTGGGCTCCCTGGTCAGCCGTTCGCGCATCAGGCTCTCCAGGCAGCGCTCGTAGAGCGGGCGCAGCGCGGGATGGGCGGGGAAGGCCAGCGCGTTGACCAGCACGATACGGCCCTCGCCCAGCGCGTACTCGCACACCAGCGGATAGCCCTCGTCGGAGCGCTCCAGCACGCGGGCAGGCTCCTGCGCGTTCAGGCACACGGCGACCGCCTGGCCGTTCACATGACCCTCGGCGTACTCGGGCGCGCCGGTGCAGAAGGCGAAGGGATGATTTTCGACCTCGTGCAGGCGGCCCGCGGCCACATCCTCGAAGTCGGTCGTATCGCTCAGGTGGGCGCGGGTGAGCAGCAGAGAGCCGCCCTCGCGCACGTACCGGGTGAGGCGGGCGCAGTCGCCCTGGCCGGCGCAGTGATAGCCCAGGAAGGCCAGCGCGCCGTAGCGGGCGAGCAGCTCCTCGCCGCTTTCGACCGGAATCACGTCCACGTTGCCCATGGGCGTGCCGGTGTGGTAGCCGACGGCGTGGTCGGTGTCGCAGCCGTGGATGTAGAGCGCGTCGCCCGGCTTGCTGAGCGGGTAAAATACCTTGAGCAGATCCCAGCTCTGCTCAGCCGGGCCGTTGGGCTTGTCCTGCCAGCCCCAGGGATGGTGATTTCCGAAGGCATGCCAGCCGTCGCAGCGGCCGTGCAGCAGCGCCATCGGGGCGTAGAAGCGGCCTGTGCGGCTGTGGGAGGCGACGTAGCGGTGGAAGTCCTGCTGCTGCTTCATGTGGCCTTCGCAGCCCGCGCTGAAGCGGTGGAAGTGGGAGTAGTACTCCTCCAGGTGCCACAGGCCCTCTTCGGTGTTGATCTCGGTCGCGCCCTGCATGTAGGAGACATACAGCGCCAGGCGGTAGCGTCGGAAGTGCTCGGGCGCGTCCTGCGGGGAGGACGACCACTGCACCGCGTGGTGTACGCCCATGCTGGAGCGCCCCTCGGCCCAGCACGCGCCGCGCAGGAAGGCCATCAGCGGCTCCATCGAGCCGTACATGGTCTCCGCGCCCACCCAGCTGTAGCCGGCCTTCATCATGTACTTGAACATGACCGAGGGGCCGGTGTGCCGGGGCGCGCCGTAGCGGGTGCTCGCGATCTCGCGGATGGATTCCTCCATCGCCAGCCTGTAGTCGCGCGGGATCAGGGGATCGCGGCAGAGGAAGACGTCGTTGCCGTGATAGAAGAAGTTTTCAGGCGCGTGGCCGGGGCTGACGTGCGTGGGGTCTTCCCTGAAGGCGTACTGGGTCATGTCGCCGTACTGCTCGGTCATCATCGAGTCGGAGCCGCAGTGAGTGCCCCAGTAGAAGGCCGCGCCGTCGCGCTCGTGGTTCTGGCGGCCGTAGTAGCCCGCGCCCGCGAGCATGGTATCGTCCGGGTTGGTGGCGATGCCGGGCAGCTCGCGGCCGTCCAGCATGAGCGCGTAGCGGATGTTCATCTCGCTGAGCACGCGCGTGACCAGCCTCCAGACCTCGGGATTGAGCAGGCGGGTGCCGCTCCAGCGGTAGGTCGGCCGGATGGTCAGCAGGCTGCCTACCCCGCGGGAGATGTACCAGCTCAGGTATTCCTCGACGTAGTCCATGCGTTGCTCGACGTAGATCATGTCGCCGGTGCCGGTCACCACCCCGTCGCGGGGGCGATCCACCACGCGCTCAATCTGGCCGCGCACGGTCACGCCCTCGCAGGTGAAGGCAAAGGGCGCGTTCAGGCAGGGCGCGCCGGCCGTCAGGCGCACGCCGTGCAGACCCGCCTCCTCAAACGCGTACTCGGGCGCGCCGCAGAGCACCGGGCTCTCGAAGCGCACGCGCGCGTTGTCCCTTTCAGTGCGCAGCAGCACGTACGCGCCGTCCTGCACCGTGCCCACCTGAGAGCAGGCGATCAGCGCCACCGCGCCCGTCGGCTGCTCGATCACGCCCACCTCGCGCACGATGTAGGGGATGGGCTCGTGATACTCGCTCACCAGGCGGATGGACAGCTCGGCGCCGCCGGTCAGCAGGCGCGCGGGCAGGTCGATTTCCCACTCGGAATCCAGGTGGCAGCGCTCGAACACCTCGTCCCGGAAGATCACCTCGCCGCCCAGGCTGACCTCGAACTCCGGCCACTCCTTGCGGCTTATATACTGCGCCGTCCAGTCGAACTGCTCCTTGTCCGGCACGGGCACGTCGAAATCGGGCAGCATGTTCTCGCCGCTCGCGGCGGTCAGGAAGGGGCGCTCCAGGTAAAACTCGCCCTCGTAGCCCACGCCCTCGAACCACACGCCCACGTGCGCGGTGTTCGTCGGGCTGATCTTGACCTGGCGCACGAACTCCCGCCAGTCCCAGGTGCCCTCGGCAAAGTCGATTACGTGGGTCTCGTCGGGCGCGAGCGCGACCGAGTGGCGGTTGATGCCCTCGTGCTTATAGCGGATCTCCACCCGCATGCGCAGATAGCCGCCCTCGGCAAAGCGCAGGCTCTTCGCCCGCGCCCACACGCCCAGCGTCCAGTCCTCGGGCACCGGGTGCATCGGCAGATAGGACAGCACCGGCGGCCACATGACCTTCTTGTAGACCCGGCGGACGTATCCCTCAGGCTTCTTTGAGGACAGGTTCAGGCAGTAGTGCGCCTCGCGCGCGTTCAGCGGGTCGAGCGCGTCGGTCAGCGTGCGGTAGTGCGCCGGGTAGTCCGGCTCGTCCTTCCACTGGTAAAACATCGCCGTCTCGCCGACCACAAACAGCCGATACCGTTTGTTCTCCTGCGCCGCCGTGGGCAGCGTCAGCGTCATGGCGGGGCCGCCCGCGCGCAGCGTCGTGCCCTGTTTGTACCCGTCGTACACCTTGTCGTAGTTCTCGAAACTCATGGTCATCACCTTTCTCATTTATGTTTTGTTGGTTTCCAGGCAAAACACGCTGGTTCTGGCGAAGAATTCGGGAACCATAAATTAGAGCTCCCGAATTCTCCGGTTTTCCGGGCGCTCCCGGAAAGCTCCTGTCGGCACTGCCGACTCGGACTGGCTGGGGGAGGCTCCGGCAGGCTGAGCCTGCACCCACCTGCTGCCGCCGGTTCTGGCGACGAATTCGGGAACCATAAATTAGAGCTCCCGAATTCTCCGGTTTTCCGGGCGCTCCCGGAAAGCTCCTGTCGGCACTG
>CAKUFB010000304.1 GCA_934647145.1 uncultured Clostridia bacterium | reverse complement strand
GGTCACCGCCAAGCTGATCCAGTTTCATCGCTTCATCAACCGCGGTTTTCTGATCGGCCCCTACTGCCCCATTTACGGCGTGGGCTCGGTGCTGATTACCGCGCTTTTGTCCCGGTATTCAAAGGATCCTGTGACCGTTTTTGTGATGGCCATGGTGGTATGCGGTACGCTGGAGTACCTGACCAGCTACCTGATGGAAAAGCTGTTCCACGCCCGCTGGTGGGACTACAGCCAGCGCCGCTTCAACCTGAACGGCCGCGTCTGCGCCAACACGCTGATTCCCTTCGGCCTGCTGGGTCTATTGATGATCTACCTGGTCAAGCCCTTCCTCTTCGGGCTGTTCAGTCAGCTTTCGCAGACCGCGCTGGACGTAATGTGCAGCCTGCTCGCCGCGCTCATGCTGACTGACGCGACGATTTCCGCCTGCATCCTGGGCAAGATTCGCCACACGGCCGAAACCAGCGGCGGCGACGACACCGAGGCGCTGACCGCCCGCGTGCGCGAGGTGCTGCTGAGCAAGAGCGCGCTGGTTCGCCGCCAGCTGCGCGCCTTCCCGACAATGCGCCTGTACAACCGTGAGCTGCGTGAAAAGCTGCGCGCCCGCCAGAACGAGATGCGCGCCGAGTTCAAGGCCCGCCAGGAAGCCTTCCGACGGGAAGCCGAGGAGCGCGAGGCCCGCTGGAAAAACGACCTGCGCGCCCTTCGCGACGCACGCAAGCAGAACAAGCGCTGATTCGTTCCGCATAAAAGCCGGTTTCCCGCCCGGGAAACCGGCTCTGTTTATTGCGGCGCGCGCCGCATGGGCAGCAGCGGGAAGACCAGGTCGAACTCGGTGCAGCCGGGGGAGATGTGGATTTGCACGCCCGCCCGGTCGCCGAAGATCAGGCGAAGCCGCTGGTGAACGTTTTTCAGGCCGATATGCTCGACCCGCTCGATGCCCACGCCGTTCAGCCACGCGCGGAGTTCCTTTTCGCGCTCAGGCGACATGCCCGCGCCGTCGTCCTTCACGCGCACGCGGCACAGGCCGTTCTCCTCCTCTGCGGTTATCTCGATGCGGCCGTAGTAGTGCTTGGGGCGCAGTCCGTGCTCGATCGCGTTTTCGACCAGCGGCTGCAGCGACAGCTTGGGCAGGCAGGCGCTCATCAGTTCGTCGGGAACGTCGATCGTCACGCTGGCGCGGCCTCGATAGCGAAACTCGACCAGCCGGCTGAACAGGCGGATGTGCTCCACCTCCTCGCTCAGCGGAACCAGGAAGCTGGTGTTGTTCAGGCCGGTGCGCATCAGGCTTGCGAAGGTCTCCAGCACGCCGACCTCGGTGCTTTCGGGGCCGGTGACGCGCGCGACCGCGCCTGAAACCGACATCAGCGTGTTATAGAGGAAGTGCGGGTTGATCTGCGCCTGGAGCGCGGCGAGCTGCGCCCGCTTCAGGCTGACCATACGCTGCTCCATTTCGGCGCGCAGCTGGCTGTTCTGGGACTGTATGGAGAGCATGGTGTCGCGGATGAACTGTATTTCATCCTCCGAGCGATAGCCGCCCTCGAGCTCCCGGGTCAGGTCGATGATCGGCCCGCTGCCCAGCAGCGCCAGCACGAACGCGGTCAGGAAGCTGAGCGCCACCGACACCAGGGCGCTGATCAGGCTCAGGCTGCGGTTCGATCGGGCGCGCTGGACATAGCGCGTGACCGGGGAAAGATAGGCGTACTGCAGGCCGCTGTCCTTGGAGTAAAAGCCGGAGACGACGAATTCAGTGCCCCACAGGCGGCAGCGCTGGCTGAAGGAGTCCACCCGGCCGCGCAGCGCCTCGAGCTCGCTCAGGTCGTCCCGCTCGTCGCGCAGCAGTCGCCGCTCATCGAGATAGAACAGGTCGTCTCCGCGCCAGGCGACGAGCAGCGGCTGTTCGCCCTCACGGCGGTAATACCCGAACCCCAGGTACTCCCCCAGCTTCTTCATATTGATATGCACGGCCACCGCGCCCGCGCCCGAAAAGCCGCCCACGACCTTGTTTCCGATCGGACAGACCACGCTGAATATCCAGGGATAGCGCTCCAGGTTCATGGGCACCTGCGCGACGTACTGGCGATCCGGGTTGGCGCGATAGGCGCGCATCCAGTCGCTGTCCTCTTCCTCCCGCGTCAGTTCGTGCAGCGCCTCCTTGCGGCTGATGACGGCGCGGGCGCGGGCGTAGTATACGTCGATCGAGTCGACGTATTCGTAGGTCGAATACAGCAGCCGCGCGGCGCTCGCGACGCTCTTGTAATTGCCGCTGCGGCCCATTTCCTCGCGGGTATAGAAGCTCATGCCGGTCACATCGTTCGAGACGGCCAGCGAGTAGGCCAGGTCGGATATGGACTGCACGGCGCTGTCCATCATGCCCGCGCTGCGCAGCAGGGACTGCTCGTTCAGGGAGAACATTTCGTTTTCCAGCGAGGCGTTCGACGCGCTGATCCACAGGATGTTGAGCACGACGACCGGCACGGCGATCAGGGCGAGTATCATGCCGAAGTACTTCCACAGCAGGCGGCTGAACCAGTAGCTCTTGAGCCGGGTAAAAAACGCCCTCATAGCCCTACCTCCTGTTTTTGAACTGCCACACGGCGGGCGGCTCCCCGGTCAGCTCCCTGAACACCTGCCGGAAGTAGCGTTCGCCGGAATAGCCCACGGCCAGCGCGACCTGGGCGGGCTCCTCGCCGGCGCGCAGGCGCTTTTTGGCCTCCTCGACCCGCGCCGCGTGTACATAGTGGGTAAAGGAGCCGACGCCCAGCGCGGTAAACTGCCTGCGGAAGTGGCGCTCGCTGTAGTGCATGGCCTCGGCCACCCGCCCGATGCTCAGATCCTCGCTCAGGTGCTCGCGCACGTACAGCGACACCCGCGCCTCCAGGCTGTTCTCGGGCGCCTTCGTCACCGGACGCACCTCGCGATCCAGCGCGCATCGCAGCTCGTTGAGCGCGGTGAGCAGCTCGGCACGCTGCAGCGGCTTGAGCAGATAGCCGCTCACGCCGTAGGCAAGCGCCTTCTGCGCGTAGGAAAACTCCTGGTGCCCGCTGAGGAACACCACATGCGCCGGGGAGTTGTCCTCCCAGAGCATGCGCGCCAGATCCACGCCGCTCATGCCGCACATCACCACGTCGGTCAGCACCGCGTCCACCTGATTTTCCTCCAGCCAGCGCGCCGCTTCCTCGCCGCTCTCCGCGCAGTGCGCCACTTCAAAGCCCATCTCGCCCCACTCGGGCCGCTCGCTGAGCGCCTCCAGCACCGAGGGGTCGTCGTCCACGATCAGCAGCCGGTACATTGCTCTCCTCCGTTCTCTTTCTGGTCACAGCATAGCACGAAAGACGCCGCGCGTCAACCAGCACAGCGCGGGGGCTGCTCGAAGAGCAGTCCCCACACAGCTTGTCAAAAAAGGTTTTGACAAGCTGGTGGACGGGGAAGCAAGCTCCCCCGCCACTGCCACCCTCTCCAGT
>CAKUFB010000303.1 GCA_934647145.1 uncultured Clostridia bacterium | reverse complement strand
GGCCCTCGGCGTACAGGTCGTGTACGTAGCTGATCAGGTACTTGTAGCGCTCGTCCATGAAGATGGCCTTCGCCTCGGTGCTGTCCTTGTCGCTGCCGTAGATGCAGCCGATCCAGGGCCAGTCGATCATCAGGCCGCACGCGTTGCCCAGCACCTGAATCATGGCGTTGGTGTTGCCGTTCATGGGGATTTCGTCGGTGGGGTCGCCGTTGCCGTTGGCGTCCATGTCGCGGAACTTGATGAGCATCTCCTTGAACTCGTCCAGGTTCCTGGGGTACTCCTCGATGCCGCAGTTCTTCATCCAGCGGTCGTTGACCATCATCGTCCACGGCACGCCCGCGCTGTTATAGGAGGGCAGCGCGTAGACGTTGCCGTCGGCCGAGGCGGCGTAGCCCCTGTAGGCGGCGTTCTGCGCCCAGGCGGCCTTGATGTTCTCGCCGTACTGCTCGATCAGGTCGTTCAGGTTCAGCAGCATGCCCTGCGCGCCGTAGGAGGCCACCTGCTCCTCGGTCAGCGTGCTCTGCCAGAAGATGTCCGGATAGGTGTCCGGGTCGGCCATGATCAGGGACAGCTTGGTGCCCAGATCCTCGGCGGTGTAGCTCTCGAATTCAAAGTTGACGCCCAGCTTCTCGCTCAGGTACTTCCACACCGGCGCGTCGCCCGCCTTGGAGAAGGTGGTGGTGTTGGGTGGATCCGTCGTCAGGATCTTCAGGGTGATCGGCTCGCTCACGATGGGCAGGCCGCTTGCGTTGAAGCCGTAGCCCTCGGCCATCGCCGCGCCGCTCACCAGCAGCATCAGCGCGAGCGCAAAGGCGATCGTCCGCTTGAAATTCTTCATATGTTTCATGCTCCTTTTCGTTTTTGTGTGTATCGTGTTTCGGCCGCGCGTCCCGCGAAGGTCGCCTTTTCAGGTTCACCTCCCCATTGTATACTCTTTTTCTCCGCGGCGCAACGCCCTGCCGAAAACAACCGTTTTTTTCGCGCGCCTCTCAGCCCTTGACGCTGCCGATCATCACGCCCTTGGTAAAGTACTTCTGGATGAACGGATAGACGGCCAACAGCGGCGCCGACGCGAAGATAATGACCACGTACTGCATGATCGAGGCCAGCTTGGCCTGCTCGAGCATGCCGGAGGTGATCTCCACGCCCTCCCTGTTGTTGGTCAGCAGCTCCTTCATCGCCTGTACGCGCCACAGTATCTGCCTGAGAAACAGCGACAGCGGATACTTTTCCACCGACCGGAGGTACAGCATCTCGGTGAAGTACGAGTTCCACCTGCCCACGCCCACCCACAGCGCCAGCACCGCCAGTATCGGCTTGGACAGCGGCAGCGCGATCTGCACGAAGAACCGCCCGTTGCCGCAGCCGTCGATCTTCGCCGCCTCCAGCAGCTCGTCCGGTATCGTCGAGCGGAAGAAGGTGCGCGCCACGATGATGTTGTAGGTGCTGCACGCGCCGCTTAAGATAATCGCCATCCGCCTGTCCAGCAGGCCCAGGTTTTTGTACACCAGATACGTCGGAATCATACCGCCGCCGATGAACATCGTCACCGTCAAAAAGCCCATGAACGCGTTCCGGCCGTCCAGATCCCTGCGCGAAAGCGAGTACGCGCAGGGCAGGGTGATCGTCAGGCTGACCACCACGCTCGCCGCCGTGTAGAATATGGTGTTTGCGTACCCCGTCCAGATGTCCCTGCTGCGCAGCACCGCCTTATACCCCTCCAGCGTGAAGCCGTTGGGCAGCAGGTACGCCCCCACCACGTCCCGGCTGAAGGAGACGATCACGATGTAATACAGCGGGTACAGGCACACAAGCGCGGCCAGCCCCAGCAGCGTGTAGTTTACCACGTCGAAAACCCTGTCCGAGCGGCACTGCGCCCTCCACTTGGTGCTCATGCTCTCTCCCCCTTACAAAAGGCTCATGTCCCTGTCCACCGCGCGCACAATCGCGTTCACCAGCAGCAGCATCGCGGCGTTGATCAGGTTGTTGAACAGGCCCACCGCCGTGCCGAAGCTGAACTGCGCCCCGTTCACGCCCGCGCGGTAGACATAGGTCGAAATGACCTCCGAATAGGCCAGTATCGTGTCGTTCTGCAGCAGGTACACCTTCTCAAAGCCCACGCCCAGTATGCCGCCGCAGGACAGGATCAGCTGGATGACGATCGTCGGCGTCAGCACCGGCAGGTTAATGTACCACATCCGCTGCAGCTTGTTCGCGCCGTCGATTTCGGCCGCCTCCAGGTGCGACACGTCCACCGCCGAAAGCGCCGCGAAGTAGATCACCGACGCCCAGCCCGTGCCCTGCCACACGCCCGAGAGCACGTACACCCACTTAAACGCCGGCCCGTCCATCAGGATGTTGACGTCGGCAAGCCCCATGCCCTCTCGAATCGCGTTCACGCCCCGCCCGATCAGCCCGCTCGTCGGGCTCAGGAACAGCTGCAGCGCGCCGCACAGCACCACCGTCGAGATGAAGTGGGGCGCGTAGGTGATGGTCTGCACGGTCTTCTTGTACCCCTCGTGCGACACCTCGTTGAGCAGCAGCGCCAGCACGATCGGCAGCGGGAAGCTCAGCGCAAACCCCAGCAGACTGATCGTCACCGTGTTGCGCATGACCGTCGGGAACCAGTAGGACGAGAAAAACTGCCTGAAGTACTTCAGCCCCACCCACTGGCTGCTGCCGAACGCCTGCCCGATTTTGTAGTTCTGAAACGCGATCTGTATGCCGTAGATCGGCCAGTAATGGAAAATCACAAACCACACAAACGTGGGCAGCAAAAACAGATACAGTATCCAGTTTTCGCGAATCCGCCGGAGCTTCCTCCTGCGCCCGATGCGCTTTGCCGTCGCCGTGCTCATTCTCGTTCCTCCCGTGTCGCTGCTCGCATAGTATGGTTCAAATTATACGAACTGAAGCGGCAAAGCGCCATGGTTTTGCTTGAATGTGCGCAGAATCAGGCGTATTTTCCGTTATCGCCGCCCGCACCCTGCACAAATGCGCATAAAAAACGAGCCATTGTCGCGTTTGTCCGTTCTATCCTCACAGCGATTTACCATATGCTTTCTAATGGAGAACTTTTCGAGGATTTAGGTGCTGACTACTACAACAGCTTCAACAAAGAACGTAAAATCAATCTGCTTCTTTCCAAGCTAACAAAGCTCGGCTGAACTCCCGCTGCCGTCTGAATGTTTTTGCGCACAGTCAGGTTTTTTTCGTGTGCCTTTGGGGAAATGCGGGGGGAAGAGTGTTTCAAAAAAAGCGCCCGTGCGGCATTCGCCCCCCGTCAGCGCCCGCGCATCTCCTTTCTTTGCCGCCTGCCCCGCAGCCGCATCAAGCGTCCGCATCGTTCGCTTCAGCTTCTCGCCCGGTTTTTTCTCTGCCCCGCTTCAATACAAATAAACATCCACCGGCGGAGCCGGTGGTTTTTCATATGCGGGCAAAGCCCTAGACTACTAGCAGCGCCCT
>CAKUFB010000302.1 GCA_934647145.1 uncultured Clostridia bacterium | reverse complement strand
CCCTCCCCCGCACCCCCTCCCCACACGGCTCGCTCCGCTCGCCCGCGCCCGGCGCGCACTGCGCGCCGGGCTTCCGCGCGCAGCTTCGCTGCGCGCTAATAGGGCGACCGCAGTCGCCCAAAACCGCGATTCCCCTCAGGGAATCGCTTCCTTGCGCCCCCTTGGGGGCGTGGGTGGGGTGCGGGGAGGCGCGGCCGTTCAGGCCGCCCTCCCCGGGAATCCGCCCAAGGGGCCTGCCTCTGGCGGGCCCCTTGGGCGGCGTACCCCGCCGGAGGCGCTATTTGACGACCATCAGCGGTGCGTCCTGCGCGTCGGAAAGCGGCTGCAGCGCCTCGGGCGGTACGCGATAGCGCTTGGCCAGGCTCCAGATTGAATCGCCCGCCTGCGGGTAGCACAGCGCCACGCCGCGCCGGGAAGCCGCCGCCTCGACCTGCCGCGCATCGGTAACGAGCGTCACCTCGCGGCTGACGCGTCCCTCTCCCCGGGCGCACAGGCGGCACCTGACCTCCAGCCGGTCGCTCATCAGGGCGCTGGCCTCCGCGTCGGCCGAAGTTACCTCAACCCAGGCGTTCTCATCCAGCGCGCCGGGCAGTTCGATTTCAAAGGGAATTTCCCCCCGGGCCGAGGCCATCTCGCCGCCGGGCGCGGCCAGATACACCACCGTGCTCTCCAGCACGCCCTCCACGCGGGTCTTGTCACCCTGCGCCTGCCAGTCGCCAATGACCGGCAGCACATGCGTCGCCAGCACCGTACCCGCGGGCGCAGCACCCTCCTCGAGCGTCATCGTGTTTCTGCAGCTGACCTCCGCCTCGACCGCCGTCTCCTGCACGCACACCTCGACCGTCTCCCCGGTCAGCTCCAGATCGTTTTCCCCGGTCTGGTAGGCGTCGGCCAGCACCTCGGCCTGATCCTTGCCCAGCACGCGCAGGGACAGCTGCACGCCGCACTCAATGGCCAGCGCGCTGTCCTGCCCCTCCCCCGCCTCGACGGTCAGACGCAGCGAACGGGTTTCGCCCTCAGCGCGATACTCGCCCTGCAGCCAGTCGGGCAGCTCGACCAGCTGCTCAAAGGGCAGCCTGTAGCGGATCAGGATCACCGGCCGGTTTTTCACCCCGCTGAGCACCAGCGCCTCCACTGCCGTCTCGCCGCTCACCCGCACGCCGCCCAAGTCGCGCGTCAGGCGCTGCACGACCGGCCGGGCCCAGTACATCAGCGGCACGCGCGCGTCCAGCTCGGCCGGAAGCGACACGCTGCCCTTCAGCGAGCACATCGCGCCCGCCTCGGCGTTGAGCTTGAGCGAGGTCAGCTGCTCGGTCCGCTGCTGCACCGGCTCACCGTCAATCGAGGTCACCGGCTCCACCGTGCTCAGGCTGGACACGCTGACCTGCACTCCCAGCGTGACCGAGAACACCATGTGTCCCACCTCGTAGGCGGCCTCGACGTGCTCGACCGTCGCCCGTGCCCGCGCGGTCATCTTGGGTCGCACACCCTCCATTTCGAAGATCTGCTCGAAGGGCGCCTGCGCGGTCAAGGCGCGCACACTGCCCTCCTGCCCCTGGGCGTAAATGCCCTGACACTGCACGCTGCCCGTAACCACCACCCGGTCGGCGCGCACCTCGACCTGCTCAACCGCAGCGGCCGCGTCCTCCATCAGGATCTCCACCGATTCGCGTCCGGCGCCCGAGGCCAGCGCCTCCGCGCGCACCGGCAGCTGCACGCGCGCCTGCGCCGCCTGCCGTTCAACCTCCATGGCCTGCCTGTTCAATGTGATGGACATGCTCATTCCCCGCTTTCCGCTTTTTGCTTACAGCGTATGTGCCCGCGGCCGGGGCTATGCCGCACGGAAACATAACTTGACTTCCGCCGGGTTTGAGCTATAATGAGAGACATTATATACAAAATTTCATAGGAGGGATACTTCATGCTGGGTACGATTCGCGAGGGTCTGACTTTCGATGATGTGCTGCTGGTTCCCCGAAAGAGCGACGTTCTGCCGCGCGATGTGGATTTGAGCGTGACGCTGACGGAGGGTATTCATCTGAACATTCCCATGCTCAGCGCCGCCATGGACACCGTCACCGAGGCGCGCATGGCCATCGCCATGGCCCGCGAGGGCGGTCTGGGCATCATCCACAAGAACATGTCCATCGAGGCGCAGGCCGCGCAGGTGGACAAGGTCAAGCGCTCCGAAAACGGCGTCATCTCCGATCCGTTCTTCCTGGCTCCCACCGACCTGCTCTCCGACGCGCTGGCGCTGATGGAGCGCTATCGCATTTCGGGCGTGCCCATCTGCGAAAGCGGCAAGCTGGTCGGCATCCTGACCAACCGCGACCTTCGCTTCGTTACCGACTACACCCAGGCCATCGGCGACGTGATGACCAAGGACAACCTGGTCACTGCCCCGGTCGGCACCACCCTGGAGGAGGCCAAGACCATCCTGGCCCGTCATCGCATCGAAAAGCTGCCCCTGGTGGACGAAAACTACATGCTCCGCGGCCTGATCACCATCAAGGACATCGAGAAGTCCATGAAGTATCCCCACTCCGCCAAGGACGCAAACGGCCGCCTGCTGTGCGGCGCGGCCATCGGCGTGACCAAGGACACCTTCGAGCGCGTGCAGGCGCTGGTCGCCGCCAAGGTCGACATCGTGACCCTGGACACCGCCCACGGCCACTCCTCCGGCGTCATCCAGATGGTCGAGCGCGTGAAGACCGCCTTCCCGTCGCTGAAGGTCATCGCGGGCAACGTCGCCACGCCTGAAGCCACCCACGACCTGCTCATGGCGGGCGCGGACGTGGTCAAGGTCGGCATCGGCCCCGGCTCGATCTGCACCACCCGCGTGGTGGCCGGCATCGGCGTGCCCCAGGTGACCGCCGTTTCCGACTGCGCCGAGGCGGCTGACAAACTGGGCAAGCGCATCATCGCCGACGGCGGCATCAAGTATTCCGGCGACATCACAAAGGCCATCGCGGCGGGCGCATCCGCCGTCATGATGGGCAGCCTGTTCGCCGGCACCGAGGAGTCCCCCGGAGCGATCGAAATCTATCAGGGCCGCTCCTACAAGGTCTACCGCGGCATGGGCTCCCTGGCCGCAATGAACGAGGGCTCCAAGGACCGCTATTTCCAGGATGGCCAGAAGAAGCTGGTGCCCGAGGGCGTCGAGGGCCGCGTTCCCTACAAGGGAAGCGTGTCCGACACCATCTTCCAGCTCATCGGCGGCCTGCGCAGCGGCATGGGCTACTGCGGCACCCCGGACATCGAGTCCCTGCGCCACGACGCGCAGTTCATCCGCATCACCAGCGCCGGCCTGATCGAGAGCCATCCCCACGACATCAACATCACCAAGGAAGCGCCCAACTACTCCATTCGCACGGGCAACTGATTCGCATAAAAACGCCGCCTCCCGGAACGTCCGAGAGGCGGTGTTCATTTTGTCAACATTCATCGACAAAATGAACGGGTTTTCAG
>CAKUFB010000301.1 GCA_934647145.1 uncultured Clostridia bacterium | reverse complement strand
CGCAGCAGGAGAAGACGCGCATCCGGCTTCAGGCGAAGCACCGCCCGTTCGTCGGCCTCGATGCGCCGGTTGGAGGGAATCACCACGCCGCCCGAGAGCAGGTATTCGCCCGCGGGGATGCGCACGATTTCATGCTCCCTGAGCGCCGCGCCCAGCGCCCGCGTCCAGTCGTCCCCGGCGGCGAGCGGCCGGTACTCGGTCAGGGAGACCGCGTCGGTCAGAAGCGCCTGCAGGCGGCGGTTTTCCTGCGCCATGGCGGAAAGGCGGCTCAGGATTTCCTGCTTTTTCCCGTTCATGAGATACCCTCCCATGCGTCATGTGTCTTCGCAGGAATAGTATAACACCCTTCCGGCGGAAAGGAAAGCGACTAATTTGCTTTTTTTATGCATTTTTTTGCTCGGGACAATCGGGCGGAGAGGGGCTTCGGGCTGGAGAAATTTTCGCCGGGCGGCAGGGAAGGGGCGCGCCGCGGCGAACTGTTATGGTACATTGATTGCGGATGGGGGTGCGTGTATGGCGGATCAGGCGTCGCTGGACGCGCTTTCGGGGATGCTCGCCTTTGTCAGTCGGACGCCCGAGGCGGCGCGCGTTCAGGCGCGCGTACTGCTTGAAAAGTATACGACGCTGGAGCGCGTGCTGGAGAACAGCGAGGAGCTGCTGGGAGAATCCGACGGCCTTGGCGCAATCGGCGCGCAGCTGCTGTGCAATATTCCGGCGCTTGCCCGCCGCCTGAGCGCCGACAGCCTGGGCGAAAGGCCGGTCATTGCCAGCCTGAGCGCGGCGCGGCCGCTGATGGACTCGCTTTACCTGGGCAAGCGGCAGGAGGAGCTGTACCTGCTCGCGCTGAACGAACGCTGCGAGCTGACCGCCGTGCGGCAGATTCTCCGGGGTACGCTGTGCGAGGTGTGCCTGTCGGCGCGGCTGATCGTGGAGGCGGTTCTGGAGACGCGCGCCGGTCGGATTATCCTGTGCCACAACCATCCGGCGGGGAACCCCCGCTTTTCGATGGCCGACGTGACGACCATGCGCCATTTTCTGCCGCTGATGGCCCGGCTGGGCGTTCCGGTCGTGGATCACGTGCTGTATGCCGACACGAAAATCCGCAGTATGCGCGCCGAGGGCCGCATCGGCGAGCCTGTCTGGGCGGCGACCGGCTCAGGCAACATTTCGCGCGAAAGCTGGCTGAGATGAAAATAGCGGCGGGGAAGCAAGCTCCCCCGCCAGGTGTCGCCTTCACCGGTTTTGCCGAAAGCCCTCAGGTTTTCGGGCGCGGAACCTGCGAGGGAACGATTTTTCTCTGGAAAATGGGATTTACAAAAACCGCCCCGTGCCCACGCTGTACATTTGTACTGCCCGAGTCAGCAGCGCCGACCGTCAACCCACGAAGAATTTCGTGGGTTCGCAGACCTTGGCCGCTCCAATTTATGGCGGCCAATGGTCGTCGAAAGAACCCGCGGCAGCAAGTGGGTGCAGGCCCTGCCTGCCCGACCGGCAGCGGGTGGAGATAGGCCCTGCCCGGTCGAAAGGGCTGCGGCCTTCTCGAGCTCTCTGGGTTTTTTGACAGTCTGAAGGGAGGGCTGTGCGCTCTCCCTCGTTTTTATGATCTTGACGGGCGGAGTACGCTCCCCGCCAAGTGTCGCCTTCACCGGTTTTGCAGAAAGCCCTCAGGTTTTCGGGCGCAAAGACTGCAATGAAGTGCTTTTCCGGAAAGGAATCTTCGAAACCGTCCCGTGCCCACGCTGAACATTTGTACCGCCCGAGTCGGCAGCGCCGACAGGAGTTTTTCGGAGAATTCCGGAAAACCGAAGAAACCAGCCGCTCCAATTTATGGCGGCTGGTTTCGTGTTCTGTCCGGCGGCAGCAAGTGGGTGCAGGCCCTGCCTGCCCGGCGGGCTCAGCCTGCCTGCGCGGCGGGCAGGGGTATGCGCTCCCACTGGCCGTCCTTGAGCGCGGCCAGCAGCGTCTCCGAGAGCGGGACGATGCGCTCGTATTCGAGCGGCAGCAGCTCGCTGCCCTGCGCGTCGATCACGCCCCAGCGGCGCGTGCCCTCGACCTCGGACAGCAGCAGGCGCGCGGCGGACGAGCCGGGCAGCGCCTCGGTCTCGAAGCGGGAGCACAGGAAATAGTCCGCGTCGCCCACGGCGGTGAGGAATTCGACCTGCTGATAGGGGCCGGAAAGCGTCTCGCCGGTTTGCAGGCTGCAGATCCACTCGCACTCGCCGCCCCACGCGCCCTGCTGGCGCACCAGGCAGCGCTCGCTCTGGCTCAGATCCAGCACGCAGTCGGGCTCAAAGCGGCAGACCTCCTCGCCCGACGGGTCGAGCAGCGCCACCGCGTCTGCCAGGTACAGCGCGCAGTAGCCGGACGGGAAGACGGAAACCGCGCCCGCGCCGTATTCCCTCAGGAGCTGGCCGTCCTCCTCCGAGTACAGGCCGGTTTTTTCCGCGGTGGTGATCAGCACGAACATGCCGTCTCCCGGCGCCTGGATGAGCGACCTGAACTGCGCCTGCGGGGCGATGATCCACTCGCCTGCGCGGTCGATCAGCCCGGGCGCGCCGTCCTGCGCCGCGACCGCCCGGCCGTCCTCAAACGCGCCCGCCCAGTCAAAGCGCGGCTCGATCGCCCACGCGCCCTGTCCGTTCAGGTAGCCGAACAGGCGGGTGCGCGGGTCGTAGGCGGCGTACAGCCCGTCGCCCGCCTCGGGGCCGTAGCCCACGTACAGTCCGGCGTCGGTCTCGCCCTCGCTCAGGCTGAGCAGGTACAGCTCGTCGGCGGTGTCGTCCAGATGGTCGCTTTTGAAGGCGAAGAAGCGGTCGTCCTCGATGTGCATCAGCCAGGCGTAGCCGGGCGCGGTCAGCTCGTGGCCGTACAGATCCATCACGCCGCATTTGTCCTCCCGCCAGAAGAACAGATAGCCGCCGGCGTACTGCAGGCGGGAATAGTCCGCGCCGGTGAGCGCGCCGCCCTCCCCGTTCATCAGGAAAAAGGCGGCCGGGCTTTCCGAGAGCGCGGCGGCGTAGAGCGGCGCTTCGTCCGCCGGGGTCAGGCGCTGCAGGGCGGCGTACTGGCCGGCCTGGCCAAACAGGTCGCCGTTTTCGTCCAGCGCAAAGGTTTCGCCGGAGGCGCTCACAAGGAGGGTCAGCTGACCCTGGGCGCGGGCGGCGGGGCAGAGCAGCAGCAAAACGATCAGAAAAAGCAGAGTTCGCTTCATGCGCGTCGTTCCTTTCATATTTGAAGAACCGGCCTGATGCCGATGCTTTTTGGACGCAGGGCGCGCGCGGAAGTTGCCGTCCGGCCTGCACAGCCCAATTTTAACACAAAATGTGCCGGAAAAGAGCCGCAAATTGCCTTTGCATAACCTGAAAAGGTTGTATTCGGGCGGAATCTGTGCTATAATATGAGCTGTATGTATGTGCTATGAAGCAGAGGGCATCTGCCAGTCAATTTTACAGCGAGAGTGGGGATGCCCACTCTTTCCA
>CAKUFB010000300.1 GCA_934647145.1 uncultured Clostridia bacterium | reverse complement strand
ACGGCACGCTGGTGCTGGAGCGCACCATGGGTTCGACCCACGGCCGGGTGCTCTACGCCCTGCCGGTGACCGACCTGATCGCCCTGGACGACGAGGCCGCGCTCAAGGCACGCTTCGGCGAGGCCGCGCGCGTCGAGAACCTGACGCTTTCGGGCTGCACGCTGCCCCGGCGCGCGCTCGCCTTCAAAAAGGACGGGCAGACCGTGATCACTCTGCTTCAGATGGACGCGCCCTTTGAACAGGCGCTGCGCGAGGCGATTGCCAACCCGCCGCAGTCGGAATAGAAAAGGCATAGAAAAAGAACGGAATGCAGGCCCGTGTCTGAAGACAGGCAAGAGCCTCAGCTTGTCAAAAAAAGGTTTTGACAAGCTGGTGGACGGGGAAGCAGGCTCCCCCGCCACGACCACCCTCACCAGTTTTTGCTGAAATCTAAGAGATTTCCGGGCGCAAAAACTGCAGGGAAACGATTTTTGCTCTGGAAAATGAGATTTTTTCGGCGCAAAAATCGCCCCGTGCCCACCGTACACGCCGCTGGGCGCGATTGAAAGTTCGAGAGGGCTGCGACCCTCTCGAGCTCTCCGGGTTTTTTCGACAGTCTGAAATGCGTTTCACCGCTTGCGGGGAACGCATTCGCTGTTTGTGGGGAAGATTTTTTGCGGAAACTGTGCTATACTTTTCTTCGGAGGTGCATAAAGATGGATCAGATGAAGATCGGAAGGTTTATCGCTGCCCTGCGGAAAGAGAGCGGTTTGACGCAGGAGCAGCTCGGAGAAAAGCTCGGCGTGACCAACAAAACCATTTCTCGTTGGGAGAACGGCAACTATATGCCCGATGTTGAAATGCTGTCGCTGCTGTCAAAAGAATTCGGCGTCAGCATGAACGAGCTGATAAGCGGCGAACGGATCTTGGCGGAGGACTTCAAAAAAGCCGCCGACAAAAACCTTGTTATGGCGCTGAACAACAGCGCCTTTACGCTGAAGGAAAAGATAGCGTTTTTCAAGAAAAAATGGCTGCGTGAACACATTGCAGCGATCGTGCTATGCTTCGCGGCGTGGATGGGCGTGGTGGTATTGCTGGCGATAAAAACGCGCGGCAGCGACATATTCCTGATTCTGGGCGCGGTTGGCGGTTTACTTGCCGTGCTGTTTTATGTGGTGCTGTATAACCGCATGATGGCGTATGTAGAGAACCACGCGTATCGGCCGACGCCAGACAAGGAATCCGAAACGAATAACACGTGACCGCACAAAACGGTTTTCGGACAAAGCAAGTGCTATGGCCGGCGGCGGGACTCCGGATTTTGAATTTGCATCGTCTGCCGTTCCGACTAAAGCGCCCGCCTCAGCTCGACCGGAGCCGCGGCGGACGCGTTTTTTGTATGAAACTCGGGGCCTCAGGCAGCGCGCTTGGTCAGTCCGCCTGCAGCGTAAACAGGGCGGTGGCTGAGCAGCTCGTATTTGTCTTGAATCGCACCCAATGCGCGACAAACGAATCCTCCAGCTGGATGGTCAATCCTTCGCCGGCGGGAACCTCAAAGCTCTTTGCCGCGACAAAGTCGCCGTTTGCGGCCATATCGACCTCCATCGTAAAGAGAACCGGCGCGGCCTGGTCATGGCGCAGGGTCAGCGTCTTGCGGCGATACCCGGCCAGCAGGAACGGATCGCTGGCCTCTCCTGCCAGAACCCCGGTTCCGCACAGCGGGCCGCCCTCTCCGCGCGGCGCGCCCAGGCTCCACAGATCGTCCACCACGCCGCACCAGACAGCCGCCCTTCCATCGCCGGTGTGGAAGATGCGCTCGCCGTGAGAGGCGCGATCCACGCCGCTCAGAACCAGCATGCCCCGCCAGGAAAGGTAGTCCTCAATCTCGCTGTCGTGCGTCGTAACCGGCTTGATTCGGCGAACGCCGCCGGACTCGGGGCGAGGCAGCTCAAAGAGGGTGCCGCACAGGTTCATCAGGCTGCGCTCGGTCACCACCTCCCGCACGCGCATCGCCGCATCGCGCCAGGAAGGAAGCCAGGGCAGCTGATAGCGCCTGCCGTCCACGTCGATCACCAGAACGGAATGACCCGTCCGGTAAAAGCGCGGCTCAACTCGGCTGGGCGGCGCAGGGCGCAGCTTGTCGAGCACCTCCTGCGGCGCTTTTTCTTTGCGCACCCAGTTGAGCTGTCCGTCCGCCTCGTAGTAGCCCTCGTTGGACAGATAACCCAGGCGCATGTCGCTCCCGCCGAGCGCGATCAGCCGGCCGGTTGAGGCGGTCGGAGAGGCGGCGTCTCTGAGCAGGCCCTCCGTCAGGCGCGCGTCCTCGGGCGTATCGCGGTTCATGGACAGATACAGATAGGCCGTGCAGGCGGTCAGGTCGCGGTCCGGAATCAGGCGAATCCACTCCGCCTCCGCGGGCAGCTCCAGCACAACCGCCCGGCTGGGCGGCGTCGCTGTCTCCGTCACCTTTTCCCAGCGCCCGCTGCCGTCGCGATCCATTTCCACCGTGAAGCCGCCGTACTCGTGCAGGGTGTGCAGGTGCAGAAACTTCCGGTCGAATCCGCCCACGAAGAAGGGCTCCGAGGGCTTTCCCTCCTGCGTCGCCTCGTTCACATACAGGCCGCCCCAGGCGGAGGGCGCGCTCATCTCCCGCAGGCGCTCCCAGGAGGAGAACCACAGGTTGGACTGGCAGCGCGTCATCGTGGGATTGTCAAAGCAGGAGGCGTCGTCGCAGGCAAAGGCGATCCCGCCCTGCCAGTCCTCCCAGTCGGAAATCATCTTCAGGTGGCGCGCCAGAGGGCGTATGCCGCCCGCGCAGCCCCTGCGGAAGGCCGCGGGGAACTCGTAGAGCATGCCGTGCATGCACATGAGATACCTGCCGCCCGCCTTTCGAATGCGCGGCCATTCGGTGAACCAGCCGTGATCCGCGTCCTGTGTGTAGCTGGCCTTGGGCAGGCGATAGCGCGTCCACTGCCCCGCCTCCCGCACGCACAGCATCACGCTCCGCTCGTCCCAGCCGAGCGCCCAGATGGGCTCTTCGGGGCTGTCGGGGCCGAACAGGCCGCCCGGGCCGGTGATCTCCGTAAACTTGGCGCGCTCGACGACCTTCCAGCAGGCATTGTCCTGCGTGTCCCCGGTCTGATCCCACTCGGCCAGCACGCCGCCATGGCCGTTATTGGCATAAATGGCCACGCCCTGGCCGGTGTAAAAGCCCTTGCCGTGGTCTCCGGGCAGCTTGTTCCTCGCCTGCCATTCCTCCGGCCATACGCCGCCGCGGCGCAGGCGGTCGATGATGTCCCGGCGCAGCGTATGAACCTCCATGGTGTGAATATTGGCCTCATACAGGCCGTCCTCCATGGTGGCTATGTATATCCACCCTTCCGCAGATTTCGGATGCTCTGCGGCGCCCGTCAGGCGTCCGATCAATTTCGTCACGTCAAACGCGCGAATGCGGACAATGTTTCCGGCAAGCTCAGCGACGACCGCTTTGCGAAGATGTCCCGCCGCTATGAGGAGGAACAGAAGGAGC
>CAKUFB010000299.1 GCA_934647145.1 uncultured Clostridia bacterium | reverse complement strand
CCGCAGAATTCGGGAACTCCAATCTATGGTTCCCGAATTCGTCGCCAGAACCGGCGGACGCAAGTGGGTGCAGGCTCAGCCTGCCCGGCCGCTTCATTACGAGGCGGCTGGTTTTTTCTGTCCCGCGGCAGGGAAAACGCGACGGACGGCGAATAGATAGCTGGGACTGTAGCGCAGGGGAGGAACAGAGGATGGAGCCGAAGGGAATCAGGCGCCTGTGGTCGTTCGACACGCGCGGGCTGGACAGGGATCAGATCCGCACGCTGTACCTGATCATCATCGCGGTGTTCGGCGGTACCAGCTGGAAGAACATCACCACCGGCGTGGCCATGACCGGCTACCTGAAGGCGCTGGGCATGAGCGACTTCCTCTACGGCGTGGTCGTCGCGCTGCCCAGCGTGACCAACGCCTTCCAGTTCCTGTTCTCCTACATGATGGAGCATCGCTGGAACCGGGAGAGGATGTTCCGCACAGCCGGTCTGATTCAGCGGCTGAGCTGGATACTGTTCGGCCTGGTGCCGTTTATCATCCCGATGCGGGACGGCCCGCTGCGCATCTGGGCGGCGGCGTTTCTGGCGCTGGTGTCGGCGGCCATGCAGCCCGCGACCGTGATGGGCTCGATGTCCATCTTCGCGGACGTGGTGCCCGACCGCATCCGGGGGCAGTACTTCGCCGTGCGCTCGCGCCTGGCGACGGTGGTCGCGCTGTGCGTGGGGCTGTGCGTGGGCACGCTGATGGACTCGCTGCCCGCCTTCACGAACTACCTGGTGATCTTCACGATCGCGGGCGTGATCGGCGCGCTGGACATCACGCTGTTCTTCTTCATGAAGATCCCGCCGCAGAAAAAGCGCGTGACCGGCGAGGGCATGGGCGCGATGTTCCGGCGGGTCTTCAGGAACCGCAACTACATGCGCCTGTGCGCGTTCTCGGCGCTGTCCTGTTTCGCGACCTATCTGGCGCTGCCCTATTTCACGGTGTACATGAACTCCGCGCTCAGGCTAACCGGCCTTCAGATGGTGTTCGTACACGAGCTGCTCTCCAGCGCGGTGTCCATCGTCACGGTGGGCCGGTGGGGGCGGGCGATGGATCGCTTCGGCCACAAGCCGGTGGTGCTGCTCAGCGCGCTGCTGGGCGCGTTCGTGCCGCTGATCTGGACCTTCGCCGCGCGCGGACAGCTCTGGGTGGCGGTGCTGGCGCAGATCGTCTACGGAATCCAGTGGAACGCGAACGAGCTGGGCTCGCAGAACCTGTATCTGGAGCTTTCGCCGGTCGAGGGGCGCACGATGTACATCGCGGTGTACTACCTGGCCGCGCAGCTGCTGGGGGCGTTTCTGGGCAGCTCGGCGGGCGGATGGCTGCTGGACAACGCGCTGTGCCGCCTGGAGGTCTGGAACGTCAGCCTGCTGGGCGTGGCGTTCAGCCGGTATAACTACCTGTTCATCCTCTCCTTTGCGCTGCGGCTGGCGGCCTGCCTGCTGCTGCCCCGCGTGAAGGAGGAAGGCTCGGCCAGCCTGAAGCAGATGCTCTCGGGCGCGCGCTGAAAATACAATCAATCAAGGAGGAACCTCAAATGAGCGAAATCATCGAAAGAAAAGACCGCCGGGTCGAGGATACCTGGCAGCTGGAGGACATCTTTGCCAACCAGCAGGCCTGGGAGGACACCGCCCGCGCCGCCGAGGAAAAGCTGGCTTCCTTCGGCCAGTATTCGGGCAGGCTGGGCGAGGCGGACACGCTGAAAAAGGCGCTGGGCGACCTGTACGACCTGGAGCGCAAGGTGGGCGCGCTGTTCGTGTACGCCCGCATGCGCCGCGACGAGGACAACCGCAAGACCGAGTATCAGGGCCTGGTCAACCGCGCGCAGAGCCTGATGGTCAAGCTGGGCACGGCCAGCTCCTTCTTCAAGCCGGAGATCCTGAGCCTGCCCGCCGAGTACATCGAAAAGGTGTGCGCCCGCGAGGACTTCGCCGACTACCGCGTGCCCCTCATGGACATCGACCGCGACCGGCCGCACACCCTCTCCGCCGAGATGGAGAAGCTGGTGGCCATGACCGGCGAGATGGGCAACTCGCCCGACAACATCTACTCCATGCTGACCGACGCGGACATGAAGTTCCCGACCATCGAGGGCGAGGACGGCAAGCCGGTCGAAATCACGCAGGCCAACTACATCACCCTGATGATGAGCCGCGACCGCCGCGTGCGCAGGGACGCCTTCAACGCGCTCTACTCCACCTTCAAGTCCTTTGAAAACACCATTCCGGCCGTGTACGACGCCTCGGTCAAGACCGACGTGTTCTACGCCCGCGCGGCCAGGTTCGACAGCGCGCTCGAGAGCCGCCTGTTCCCCGACGACGTGCCGATGAGCGTGTATGAGAACCTCATCAAGACCGTGCACGGACACCTGGGCAGGCTCAATCAGTTCGTCAAGCGCAACGGCGAGCTGATCGGCGTGGGTGAGGACATGAGCATGATCGACGTGTACGTGCCCGCCGTGTCCGGCTTCGACGTATCGCTGCCCTATGAGCAGGCCTACGACCTGGTCGTGGAGTGCCTGGCCCCGCTGGGCAAGGACTATCAGGACACCCTGCGCCGCGCCCGCAGGGAGCGCTGGATCGATCCCTATCCGAACACGGGCAAGTCCTCCGGCGCGTATTCCTGGGGCACCTATGACTCTCACCCCTACGTGCTGCTCAACTATCAGCAGAACCTGGACAACCTGCTGACTGTCGCCCACGAGCTGGGCCACGCCATGCATTCCTACTACTCCAACGCCGCGCAGCCATTCACCACCTGCGACTACTCGCTGTTCGTGGCCGAGGTGGCCTCTACCACCAACGAGATCCTCACCCTGTTCGCGCTGATGGAGAAGTATCCGCAGAAGGAGGCGCAGGCCTTCCTGACCTATCAGCTGCTGGACGGCTTCCGCGGCACCGTGTTCCGCCAGACCATGTTCGCCGAGTTCGAGAAGATCAGCCACGAGATGGCCGAAAAGGGCGAGCCGCTGACTGCCGAGAGCCTGAACAGAGCCTACGCGCAGCTCAACGCGCAGTACTACTCCGCCCTGAAGCAGGACGAGCTGATCGCCTATGAGTGGATGCGCATCCCGCATTTCTACCGCGCCTTCTACGTCTACAAGTACGCCACCGGCTACTCCGCCGCCATGGCGCTGGCTACCGCCATCCGCAAGGAGGGCGCGCCCGCCGTGGAGCGCTACCGCAAATTCCTGTCGCTGGGCGGCAGCCTGCATCCCATTGAGTCGCTGCGCGTCGCCGGTGTGGACATGGCCAGGCCCGAGTCGGTCGAATCCTCGCTGGCCGAGTTTGACCGGCTGGTGGACAAGTACCTGGAGCTGACCGCAAGGTAAGACCCGCGCCGCTTCGCGGCGCGACAGCTTGTCAAAAAGGGTTTTGACAAGCTGGTGGACGGGGAAGCGGGCTCCCCCGCCACTGCCACCCTCACCAGTTTTTGCTGAAATCTAAGAGATTTCCGGGCGCAAAAACTGCAAGGAAAC
>CAKUFB010000298.1 GCA_934647145.1 uncultured Clostridia bacterium | reverse complement strand
CTGGAGAGGGTGGCAGTGGCGGGGGAGCTTGCTTCCCCGTCCACCAGCTTGTCAAAACCTTTTTTGACAAGCTGAAATCCTCCGCATGGCTTCATGCGGAGGATTTGATATGCAGCGGCTTTTCCGCGCGAAGAAGCCCGCGCTGCGGCCGAGAAGCGCATAATGACGGTCGCTGCACAAGCATTTAATCTGTTTTATGTTGCAATGGCACCGGAATTCCGCTGATGGACGTGCTATACTTGCACTCGAAACCGAGAAAGGAAGTGTGTTTCATATGAAAAAGCTGGTAAGTATCGCGCTGGCGCTTGTGCTGGCGCTGGGAATGTGCCTGAGCGCGGGCGCGCAGGAGGACGCGGCGATTCGCGTGGCCTCGCTCAAGGGCCCGACGACGATGGGTATGGCCAAGCTGATAAAGGACAGCGAGGCCGGAACGACGCTGAACAGGTATGAGTTCACGATGGCGGGCGCGCCGGACGAGATCGTGCCGCTGATGGTTCGCGGCGAGCTGGACATGGCGCTGATTCCGTGCAACCTGGCGAGCGTCCTGTACAACAACACCAAGGGCGCGGTCGAGGTGCTGGCGGTCAACACGCTGGGCGTTTTGTACGTCCTTGAGGCGGGCGACACGGTGAACAGCGTGGCCGACCTGGCCGGCAAGACGGTCTACTCCACCGGCAAGAACACCACCCCGCAGTACGCGCTCAACTACGTGCTGGCCAAAAACGGTCTGGATCCCGAGAAGGATCTGACCGTGGAGTACAAGAGCGAGGCGACCGAGGTGGCCGCGGCGCTGGCAAACGGCAGCGCGACGCTGGCCATGCTGCCCCAGCCCTTCGTGACCAGCGTGCTGATGCAGAACCAGAACGTGCGCGTGGCGCTGAGCCTGACCGAGGAGTGGAACAAGGTCAGCGACGGCAGCGACCTGGTGACCGGCGTGGTCGTGGCGCGCAGGGAGTTCGTGGAGAGCCATCCCGAGCAGGTCGAGGCCTTCCTTGAGGAGTACGCCGCCTCGACCGAGTACGTGGTCGCCCACCCCGCCGAGGCCTCGGTGTGGATTGAGGAGCTGGGCGTGGTAGCCAAGGCCGCGCTGGCTGAGAAGGCCATTCCCCAGTGCAACATCGTCTGCATCACCGGCGAGGAAATGAAGAAGGACGTTTCCGGCTACCTGACCGCGCTTTACGATCAGAATCCGGAATCCGTGGGAGGAACTCTGCCTGATGACGCGTTCTACTACATCCCCGAGGTGGGTGAATAAACTGTATAAGGCGCTGGCCGTCGCGTTCTGGCTGGGCGTTTGGCAGCTTCTGAGCAGCCTGATCGGACAGGAGATACTGATCGTATCTCCTGTTCGGGCTGTCCGGACGCTGCTTTCCTTTTTGGGCAAGGGCTCGTTTTACCGGGCGGTGGGCTTCACGCTGACGCGGATACTGGCCGGCTTTCTGCTGGGGTTTGCGCTGGGTATCCCGATGGCGCTGCTGTCGCGCAGGTTTTCGGCGGCGCGTATCCTGCTCTCGCCGCTGATGCACGCGGTGCGCGCTACGCCGGTGGCCTCGTTTGTGATCCTGGCGCTGGTGTTTATCCGGGCGCGGCGGCTGTCGGTGTTCATCTCGTTTCTGATGGTGCTGCCGGTGGCCTACTCAAACCTTCTGGCGGGTCTGGACAGCGCGGATCAGGCGCTGCTTGAAATGGCGAAGGTGTTTCGGGTGAACAGGCTCCGGCAGCTGCGAGAAATCTACCTGCCGGCCGCGTATCCGGCGCTGCTGAGCGCGTGCGAGCTGTCGCTGGGCATGTGCTGGAAGGCGGGGGTGGCGGCGGAGGTGATCGGCCTGCCCGACGGGAGCATCGGCGAGGCGCTGTACCAGGCGAAAATCTTCTTCAGTACGCCCGAGCTGTTCGCCTGGACGCTGGCGATTATCCTGATCAGCCTGATGCTGGAGAAGGCGGTCATGCGGCTTTTGGGCCTGCTCAGGCGAAGAATGGAGGCGGCGTGATGGCGGTCGAAATCAGGGGCCTGTGCAAGGCTTTTGGGGCGCACAAGGTGCTGGAAAACTTCTGCGCGACGCTGCCGGAGAGCGGCGTGGTCGAGGTGTGCGGGCGCTCCGGCGCGGGAAAAACCACGCTGTTTCGCATTCTGCTGGGGCTTGAGACCGCCGACTCGGGCGAGATCGCCGGGCTTGAGGGCTGGCGGCTCGGCGCGGTGTTTCAGGAGGACAGGCTGCTTCCCCACAGGAGCGCTGTGGACAATGTGCGTTTCGTGTGCGGAGCGAGCGAGGCGGAGATCTTCAGTCACCTGGAGCAGGTGGGGCTGGGCGCGCAGGCCGGGCAGCGCGTGTGCGACTACAGCGGCGGCATGAGGCGGCGCGCGGCCATCGTGCGGGCGGTGCTGTACCCCTGCCGGGCGCTGCTGCTGGACGAGCCGTTCAAGGGCCTGGACGAGGAGACGCGGGCGCAGGTCGTCGCCTACCTGAGAAAATACTGCGAGGGGCGGCTGGTGCTGCTGGCGACTCATGACGAGGGCGAGGCGCGCGCGATGGGCGCGATCGCTCGACTGGAAATTGGAGGAGAGACGAATGAACCGTGAGGAAATGATCGGGGCGTATCTTGACCGGCTGGAGCTGACCGGCATCGACCGCCGACCGACGCGCGAGAATCTTCAGGCGCTTCAGCAGGCGCACCTGTACCACATCCCCTATGAAAATCTGGATGTGATGCGCGGCGTGCCGCTGTCACTGGAGATCGACGACCTGTTTCGCAAGATCGTGCTCAACCACCGCGGCGGCTACTGCTTCGAGCTCAACGGACTGTTTTCCTGGCTGCTGGGCGAGCTGGGGTACGAGGTCACCGGCTACTTCGCGCGCTTCCTGCGCAGCGCGGGCGACACGATCCCCATGCGCGGGCATCAGGTCATGCGGGTGCAGCCGGTC
Source organism: uncultured Clostridia bacterium (assembly GCA_934647145.1). Classification (GTDB taxonomy): domain Bacteria; phylum Bacillota; class Clostridia; order Christensenellales; family Aristaeellaceae; genus CAKUFI01. The sequence continues at coordinate 589 of CAKUFB010000298.1, read as the reverse complement.
GACTGCGAGGAGGCCTATCTGGTGGACGCGGCGACCGGGTGCGGCTCGCCCGACACGCCCATCTGCCTGAAGGAGGGCGCGCTGCTGACCCAGCCCACCGGCCGCTACCGCATGACGCGGCAGCAGGACGGTACCTGGCTGCTGCAGGAGTGGCGCGAGGAGGCGTGGCAGAAGCTGTACTCCTTCAGCGAGGAGCCGCAGCTGCCCGTGGATTACCGCGTCGCGTCCTATTTCTGCGAGCACGCGCCCGAGTCCACCTCCCGGCAGAAGTGGATCGTCAACCTGCGCACGCTGAACGGCCGCTACACCGTCGACGGCGACCAGTTCAAGCACTTCGAGGGCGATCAGGTCGAGGTGATCGTGCCCGCGACGCAGGAGGAACGCGACCGGCTGCTCAGGCAGTGGTACGGCATCGTGCTGTAACCGGGCAGTGCCCGGCTCCACTTGCTGCCGGTCGGCAGGGCCGACAGCCACCTGCTGCCGCCGGACAGGCGACGAATTCGGGAACCATAGATTCAAGTTCCCGAATTCTCCGTGGATTACCTGTCGGCGTTGCCGATGCGGGCAGTGCAAATGCACAGTGTGGGCA
>CAKUFB010000297.1 GCA_934647145.1 uncultured Clostridia bacterium | reverse complement strand
AACCTGCTGGTCATGGTGCTGCCCGGCATGGTCGGCGCGTTCAACATGATCATGGCGCGCAACTACTTCTACACCATCCCGGACAGCCTGGAGGAATCCGCCAAGCTGGACGGCGCGAGCAACCTGACCGTGTTCTTCCGCATCATGCTGCCCATGGCCATTCCCTCGGTCGCCACGATCACGATCTTCATCGCCGTGGGCATGTGGAACAGCTACCTGGGCCCCAAGATGTACCTGACCAAGAACGAGGTCAAGACCCTGTCGATCTACCTCAAGCAGATCGTGGACGCGTCCAACCTGGCCAATACCGCCGAGGGCGCGGAAATGCTGGACAAGGTGGCGGCGGCCTCGTTCCGCGCGGCGGCCATCTTCATCTCCACGGTGCCGATCCTGTGCGTGTATCCCTTCCTGCAGAAGTACTTCATCGTCGGCATGACGATGGGCGCGGTGAAGCAGTAAAAAGGCAGAGGGGGAGTCAACTCCCCCTCCGCTGCCACCCTCTCCAGTTTTCACTAAACCCTGCGGGTTTCGGGCGTGAAAACTGCAGGGAATCAATTTTTCTTCCGGGGCTTCGAGCGCGTTTCCACGAAACGGGAAACAGGAAAGATGAAACACGCCCGGAATCCCCGCCAGAAAAATTGCCCGCCCCCGCCGTACACGCCGCCGGGTACGATTGAAATTCGAAAGGGCTGCGGCCCTCTCGAGCTCTCCCGGTGCTAGTATCCTGCCGGGAAAGGCGTCGCCCCGCCGCTGCCACCCTCTCCAGTTTTCGCAATCGTAGAGCTTCCGGGAAGGATTTCTGCCCCCATTTGTCTTGAAAGGGCGGCAGCAGGTGCTTTCCGGGAGAGCTCGAGAGGTTCCTTTCTCAGAAAGGAAGCCTCAGACTCTCGAAAAACCCCCGGAGAGCTCGAGAGGGTCGCAACCCTCTCGAACTTTCAATCGCGCCCAGCGGCGTGTACGGTGGGCACGGGACGATTTTTGCGTCGGAAAATCTCATTTTCCAGAGCAAAAATCGTTTCCTTGCAGTTTTTGCGCCCGGAAATCTCTTAGATTTCAGCAAAAACTGGTGAGGGTGGTAGTGGCGGGGGAGCTTGCTTCCCCGTCCACCAGCTTGTCAAAACTTTTTTGACAAGCTGAGGTTCCTTTCTCAGAAAGGAAGCCTCTCGAACGTTTCCCTGGGGGGAGAAAAAGGCGCAAAAGGTGGATTAAGTGCATTTGTCGGGGGTGGATGTGCGAATGTCCGGTTGATTGTTAAGGCACTTCATCCTATAATGGTAATATACTGAATATGCGCTGTGAATTTCAGCGCACGGCACAAGATTTATCCTGCGCGTTGACGCAGATAAATAATATTTTGCAAGGAGAAGATCACATGAAGAAGACTACGATCACTCTGCTCGTCGTCCTGGCTCTGATCCTCACCGCGTTCGCCCCCATGGCCACCGCGGCGGACGAGCTGGACAAGAACGCCAAGCTCACCCTGTGGCTGCCCGACAACGCGGCCAGCGCGGTCATGCCCGCGGGCGCGACCGTCAACGATAACCCCTTCATCAACGCGATTCGCGAGCATACCGGCTACCCGAACATCGAGGTCGAGCTGATCACCGACGGTTCCAGCCAGATGAACCTGCTGATGGCCGGCGGCACCTATCCCAGCGCCATCTACGTCAACGGCGACCGCGCCTTCTTCCTGGAGTACCTGACCCAGGGCCTGTGGGCTCCGGTGGACGAGGCGGTTGAGAAGTACGGCCCCGCCATCAAGGAACTGATGACCCCCGCCGTGCTGGCCGCGACCCAGGGCGACGACGGACAGCACTACGCCATCTCCATGCCGCTGCACACCTCCTACAAGGGCAAGTATTTCGGCAACAGCATGTTCTATGACACCGCGATCCTCAGTGAGCTGGGCCTTGAGGTTCCCACCGACGCGGACTCCCTGTACAATGTGCTGGCGGCCGTGAAGGAGAAGAAGCCCGATCTGATCCCGCTGAGCCTGGTGGGCACCAACTGCGGCACCCTGAAGTCCATGTTCGGCATGTGGACCCAGTACACTATCGACGACAACGGCAAGATCGTCAACACCACCCGCGAGTACATGAAGGACTACGTGACCTACATGCACAAGCTGTATGAGGAAGGCATCCTGGATCCCGAGTCCCTGTATCAGACCGGCACCGAGCGCGACGAGAAGCTGATCAGCGGCAAGCTGTTCATGACCGAAGAGGGCGTGTGGTGCAAGAAGGACCGCCAGAGCATCGTGGCCAACGGCGGCGAGTTCACCTGGGACTACCTGCCCCCGCTTGAGAACATCGACGGCACCAAGGGCAACGCCAATCCCTTCCCCACCTCCAACATCTGGATGTTCCCCGAGCCCAGCGCGCAGCACATGAACGAGGTCGTTGACATGATCAACACCTTCCTGACCGACGACGAGCTGGAGACCTTCGTCAACTACGGCGAAGAGGGCGTACACTTCCGCTATGACGACGACGGCGTCATCCAGTCCATCAACGACAACGGCGAGTACGACTCCATCATGTACAAGATCATCTACCGCTTCTGGTTCAAGCCGGACGTGTGGCTGAACAACGCCATCCTGGGCGACTTCATGCCCGAGATCGAGAAGTACACCGCGGTTTACACCATGACCAACTACGACCTGTGGGGCTACATGCCCACCTCCGAGGCCAGCATCGAGTACAGCTCCACCTGCAACGACATCATCAGCGAGTACCGCGACAAGATCATCGTGGGCGAGCTGCCGGTCGACGCGATCGACGAGATGTTCGAGAAGCTGGACGCCAACGGCTACACCGAGATCGAAGCCGCCTGCCAGGAGTGGTATGACAAGACTGGTAAGGAACTGGCCGAGAGCCTGGGTCTGAACTAATCGGATTCCCAATTGCCAAGAGGGCGGCGCAAGTCGCCCTCTTGGCGTATTAAACGCGGCTGGCCCGCTGCGGACGGTGGGTTCGGGCAACGCCCGGCAACCAATCTGCGGAGAAGTCCGCAGATTCGAAGAAATTAGCCGCTCCAATCTATGGCGGCTGATTTCGTCGCCGGAACCGGCGGCAGCAAGTGGTTGCCGGCACTGCCGGCCGGGTGAACCCCTCAGTCCACTTCGTGAACAGCTCCCCTTTCAGGGGCGCATACGCCGCGCCCATGCCTCCCCTGAAAGGGGAGGTGCCTGCCGTGCAGGCGGAGGGGTTCAGAACGCAGAATTCGGGAACTCTAATGTATGGTTCCCGAATTCGTCGATAGAACCGGCGGCAGCAGGTGGCTGTCGGCCCTGCCGACCGGCAGCAGGTGGCAGTCGGCAACGCCGACTTACAATTCGCAGGAAGTTCCTGCGAATTCAGACTGTCGAAAAACCCCGGAGAGCTCGAGAGGGCCGCAGCCCTTTCGAACTTTCAATCGTGCCCAGCGGCATGTACGGTGGGCACGGGGCGATTTTTGCGCCGGAAAATCCCATTTTCCAGAGCAAAAATCGTTTCCCTGCAGTTTTTGCGCCCGGAAATCTCTTA
>CAKUFB010000296.1 GCA_934647145.1 uncultured Clostridia bacterium | reverse complement strand
CCCCCCCCCCCCCCCCCGCTCTCGGCCTCATGATGGATGCGGGATGCGACCGACTTGGCGGGAAATGGGCGAAGACTGAACGCGGAATGCCTTGACAGTGGGAATCGCGCGTGCTATCCTGTATGCGGTAAAATCTGGATCGTCGGGAGGAAAAAAGAATGTCTCATGATCTGTTTATGGTGCTTGTCGGCATCATGTTCGGCCTGGCGAACGTCATTCCGGGCGTATCGGGCGGCACAATCGCGGTGGTGTTCGGCATATATGAGCGCCTGATCGGGGTTATCGCCGATTTCAGGCGCCAGTGGAAAAAGGAGCTTCGCTTCCTGATTACCTTCGGCCTGGGCGCAGGAATCGGCATACTGATTTTCGGCCGGCTAATGAACTGGGTGCTGACCAATCACCCGTCGCTGGCGCAGAGCTTCTTTATCGGCGTGATCCTGGGCAGCATTCCGATGATCGCGAAAAAGACGCTGTATCAGGGCAAAAAACTGCGCGTAGGCGTATCGAACGTGCTGCCTGGCCTGATCACCCTGGGCGCGATGATCGTCATGGCCGTGATGGGCGCGAGCGATCAGTCGGCAACCGAGATGACCGGCAGCTATTTCAGCCAGTGCGTGCGGCTGGTGATCTGGGGCGTCGTGGCGATGAGCTGTATGATTATTCCGGGCATCAGCGGCTCGTTTGTGATGGTGCTGATGGGCGCTTACGGCGTGGTAATCGGCGCGGTGGCCAAGCTCACGAGCGCGCCCCTGTCCGCCATGCCGCTGGTCATCCCCTTCGGAATCGGCTGCCTGATCGGCCTGTTCGGCTGCGCGAAGCTGATCAAGTGGCTGCTCGCGCGCTATGAGATGCCTACGTATTCGGCCATACTGGGCTTTGTGATCGGTTCAGTCTTCTCGATTTTCCCGGGCTGGAGCGAGTTTTTCACGGTGGGCGCAATCGTGGCGTTTCTGGTGGGCGTGGCGTGCATCGTGCTGTGTAACCACTACGCGGCGGAATAAAGGAGGGGAAAGGCGATGCGGCTGGTTCAGATAGAATACCAGGGACAGCGCTGCCTGGCGCGGCAGACCCCGGACGGTCTGGAGCTGCTGGGCGGGTTTTCGGGAATGCTGGACGCAATCAGGCGGCCTGAACGCCTCAGAAGCGCGCCGGTTCTGACCCGGGTGGCTGAGCGCGACACGCGTTTTCTGCCGGTGGTGACCCGCCCGGGCAAGGTGCTTTGCGTGGGAATCAACTACAAAAAGCACATCGAGGAGACCGGCGACAAGCTCCCCGCAGAACCAGTGCTCTTCAGCAAGTTCTCAACCGCCCTGGCCGCGCACGGGCAGGCCGTGGAAATCCCCGAGTGCGCGCACAAGGTGGATTACGAGGCCGAGCTGGTGATCGTTATAGGCAAGGGTGGAAAAAACCTCACCCGCGAGCAGGCGCAGGAGGCGTTCTTCGGCTATACCTGCGGCAACGACCTTTCCGCGCGCGACCTGCAGTTCGTGTCCGGTCAGTGGCTGCTGGGCAAAACGCCTGACGGCTTTGCGCCGGTCGGGCCGTGGGTCGTGACGGCAGACGAGTTCTCGCCCGCGAACAAGCAGATCAAAAGCTACGTCAACGGCGAGCTGCGCCAGTGCGGCAACACGGATCAGATGATCTTCGACTGCGCCGAAATCGTGCGCTATATCTCCCGCACCATGACGCTCGAGCCGGGCGACCTGATCTTTACCGGCACGCCCGACGGCGTGATCCTGGGCTACCCGCCTGAAAAGCAGGTCTGGCTCAGGCCGGGCGATCTGGTAGAGGTGGAGATCGACGGCATCGGACGCCTCTGCAATCGGCTGAAGTGATTCAAAAGACCGCGCCGGCGACAAACCAGCGCGGAGAAACAGATCCTTTATCTCAATCCCAACAGCGCAGCCTGACGGCAAAATCAGCCGTCAGGCGTTTTTTTGCAGCAAGACAGAAAGCACTGGACATAGTTTGTCAGCAGGACCTCAACAATCAGATTTCTGTTTTCTTCCCTTGCGCCCGCACAGTATCAATGTATTCCGCGCTTTTTTCATTTTGTTTTCATATCGTCTGTATGGGATTTTGCCGCGATTTGAGAAAGAATATTCCGCAAGGCAGTTTCCAGCTTTCCATCCAAGCTATCGTAATAGCCCCATGCCGTCCGATGTATGGCGGGTCACAGTAAAGTCCTGACGGCACATTTAATGCTTTGGCAGGCGTTCTCTTTATATTCGTATTGTTGTGCATGTTTTCTAATTTTGGGTGCATCGTTTGACGAATGGACTCGTAAGAAAAAGTTCTTCGAATTCGTGGACGCAGGGGACTCGCGTCAAGCGAAGGCGCGGCGGGAGAGCATCCGATACTTCGCGCGGCCTCGGTCTTCCGGAGTTCGGGGACTGCCTGCGCATGCTGCGAAACTGGGAGCCCTGCATCCTGAACTCCTTCGACTGCCCGTTTTCCAACGGCTTCACTGTGGGCATGAACAACGCCGCCAAGGCGCTCAAGCGCGTCACCTTCGGCATGCCCCAGCTTCCGTTACTTCAGGCCTCATATCTTCGCTGCGCTTCTTTACACCCCTACGATTGACAAAGAACCGCAAATTCGGGAACTTGATTTTCTGGCTCCCGAATTCTCCGCGGGCAGTACCCGATTCCGCCTGCCCCGCCAATTCTGGCGACACCATTGGCCGCCTTCATCTGAAACGGCCAAGGTCTACACCCGGAAATGTTTTAGATTTCAGTCAAAACCGGAGAGGGTGGCGGGAAGGTTGAAAGCTCAAAGGGTTTTCAGGTTTCGCCTTTTGCGTAACTGCCGACGGTGCAAATCGCAGATTTGAGCCGCGACATCGGGTGGAGAGCGTGCTTCCCCGTCCACCATCTTGTCAAAACAGGTTTTGACAAGATAAAACAGGAGCATGTCAAAGACATGCTCCTGTTGGAATCCGGCAGCGACCTACTCTCCCGGGCCGTTTCCAGCCAAGTACCATCAGCGCGAAGAGGCTTAACTTCTGTGTTCGGGATGGGAACAGGTGGATCCCTCTTGCCATTACCACCGGAAATTTCTTGGGCTCTTTCGCTTGCGGTGCGTTCGACGTGTCTCCACATCGACGCTTGCTCTGCGCTCTCGCTTCGGCGTTTGCTCTGCTATTCACGCATTCACATTCGCTTCGCGTTTCATGCTTCCGCATCTGCGCTGCGTTTCCGCTTCTGCGCTCGCTTCGCGTTTCACGAATCAGTGTATGCTCCGCGCTTTCGCTCCGCACTTTTGCTTTCGCTCTGTGCTTCCGCGACGACGCTGAGCCGACTACCGACTCGCACGCCTGCCTCTGCGGACTTCATGCACCCTTCCGCTTACACGGCCTCCGCTTTCGCGTCCACCGCATCGCTTCCGGACACTTACATCCGCCGCTTCGCTTCCGCTCGCCTGCCCTGACAACTGCACAGCTCAAGTTGACCTCGGAACGCCTCTACAGTCTTTCGCGCTTCTTCTCAGATTAAGCCCTCGACCGATTAGTATCAGCAACCTGCACCGCTTGCGCGGC
>CAKUFB010000295.1 GCA_934647145.1 uncultured Clostridia bacterium | reverse complement strand
GGGTACTGCCTCGAGTTTTCCGACCACGAAGAATCTGGAGGCTCTGATCTATGGCCGACAGATTCGCTTGACCGGCGCCTTCCACCTCCGAGTCGGCAACGCCGACCAGAGATTTCCAGAAGATTTCTGGAAATTCGAAGAAATCGGCCGCTCCAATCTATGGCGGCCGGTTTCGTGTGCTGTCCGGCGGCAATGGGTTCGCCCGACCTCCAAATTGTCATGGGGTACTGCCTCGAGTTTTCCGATCACGAAGAATCTGGAGGCTCTAATCTATGGCCGACAGATTCGCTTGACCGGCGCCTGCCACCTCCGAGTCGGCAACGCCGACCAGAGATTTCCAGAAGATTTCTGGAAATTCGAAGAAACCGGCCGCTCCAATCTATGGCGGCCGGTTTCGTGTGCTGTCCAGCGGCAGCAGGTGGCAGCGGGCCCTGCCCGCTTGAGCGTTTGTTGAAGAAAATCACCTGCAAAATTAAGGTGGGCGTGGTATACTGAGGGTGGAATCAAATCATGGAGGACACATACGTGAGCGTAAAAATTACGGCGGACAGCACCTGCGACCTGCCCCGCGCGCTGCAGGAGCGCCACGCCATCACCATTACCCCCCTGTATATCGAGGACGGCGAGGAAACCCACCGCGACGGCGTCGACCTTACGCGCGACGACCTGCTGCGCATGGTCGAGCAGGAGAACCGCAGGTTCAGCACGGCCGCGGTCAACGTGGACGACTACCGCGAGGTATTTTCCCGCCTGCGGGAGGACGGCAGCGAGATCGTACACTTTACCATCAGCTCGGACATGTCCAGCTGCTATCAGAACGCCTGCCTGGCCGCGCAGGAGGTGGGCGGCGTGTACGTCGTAGACAGCCGCAGCCTGTCCTCCGGCATCGCGCTGCTGGCGCTGGACGCGGCTGAAATGGCCGAGGAAGGCAAAACCGCGGAGGAAATCTTCCGCACGCTGGAGGAGAAGAAGCATAGGCTGGACGTGAGCTTCGTGCTGGAGACGCTCGAGTACCTGTCGCGCGGCGGTAGGTGCAGCTCGCTCGCGGCGTTCGGCGCGAACCTGATGCAGATCAGGCCGTGCATCGAGGTCAGGGCGGGTAAAATGGGCGTGGGCAGGAAATACCGCGGCCAGCTCACCCGCTGTATGCTCAAGTACATCCGCGAGCGCCTGGCCGACGCGGACACGCTCGACCTCAGGCGCATCTTCTATACCGACTCCGGCCTGGATGAGGAGGCCTATCGCCAGATCGAGGAGACCATCCGCGAGTGCGCGCCCTTCGCCGAGATCATCCACGGCGACGCGGGCTGCACCATCAGCAACCACTGCGGGCCGCACTGCATGGGCATCCTCTTCTACCGCAAGTAATTTGAAAGGCGGCTGTCTGCCATGAACTATCTGCTGGATACCGACATCGGGCCGGACTGCGACGACGCGGCCGCCCTGGCGCTGGCCGTCTGCTGCGCGCGGGACGGACGATCGCGCTGTGAGCCGTTTTGACTGCCGAGGGCGCGCGGAGACGGCGATTCTTGCTATGCCGCGTTTGGAAGCCTTCGCCGGGCGGCGCGGGACTGTGCTCCCAATTTTGGAGGGCTGAAACGCGGCACGTTTTTCGGAGGAAGCACGGGATTGGACAATACTTTTTGTTTGGAGGAAACGGGCTATGATAGGAACCTCACTGCCGCTGGGCGTTCTGACGCAGAATCCGGCCTGCGAGGCGGATAAGCGGCTGCTGGACGATTACGGCGGCATAAGGGCGCTGCTGGCCGCCTTCAGGGAGATGGGCGTGGGCGCGGTGGAGCTGCGCAGCGTCAAGGCGCACGCGGATGTGAAAACGCTGGCCGCCTGCGCGCGCGCCGTGCTGGACGCGGGGCTGACCGTGACCATACATGCCGCGCTGGACGAGCTGCCGGCCGAGGCGTTCTTTGAGAATCTGCGCCCCGCGCTCGAGCTGCTGCCCGAGGGGCATCCCATTGTGCCGCTGACCGTTCACTCGATGAAGACGGGCGATGAAATGCGCGACCGCGCCGCCACCGTGCGGCTGCTCTCGGCGTGGGGACGCTTCGCTGCTTGCCGCCGTCTGCCGGTCAGGATGGCGCTCGAGAACAATCGCATCCACAGGAGCGGCCTGTCGATCGTCGATTGCGACGGCGTGATTTCCACGGTGCGCGAGGTGGGGCTTGAAAATGTGGGCGTGTGCTTTGATTTCGGGCATCTGTATTCGAATTTCGTGAGCTATCCCGAATGTACGCCCTATCTGCCGGACGATGATTTCCTGCGCGCGGCGATCCACACGCACATCCACGCGCTGGCGCACACGACGCACTATCCGCTGACCGCGGGGAAGCTGCCGCTTGAAGAGTATATCGGCCAGCTGAACCGCTGCGGCTATCGGGGGATATACAATCTCGAGCTGGAGTGCGGCCGCTTCTGGCAGCGGGTCGATCCGCGCGAGGCGTTCGAGGGGTCTGTCGCCGCTCTCAAGGGCTGCCTGGCGCGATACGGGGAGGAATGAGCCATGACGCGTGAGGAAAATGTGAAATATCCCGTCCTGAGGCGCTATGCCGAGCGCTACGGGGAGATTTTCGGGGACATTGAAAGGGGCCTTGCCCGGACGGACGACGCCTTCTGGCTGATGGGCGCGGCCAACTATATCTTTTCGACCGGCGGCGTGCGCTGGGCGGTCGATCCGATGTTTAAGACGCCGCGCGATCATTCGTCGCTGCGCGCGCTGGGCGAGGAGCGGGCGAAAAAGCTGCTCTCGACGATGCGCTTCATGCTGCTCACCCACAGCCATGCCGATCATTTCGATCCCGAGGTCATGCGGCTGTGCCCGGACGTGGAGTGGATCGTGCCCGAGCATCTCGCGGCGACGATGCCCGAGGGCTGCCGGAGGACGGTGATCGGCGAAAACGGCGTGATCGAGCGCGAGGGAATCGTCATTCGTGCCTTTCCCGGCTTTCATTACGACGCGGGCACGACCCACGGCGTGCCGGAAACCGGCTATATGGTCGAGGCGGGCGCGTATCGCATCCTCATGCCCGCCGACGTGCGCGATTACGGTAACCGTCTGCCGGACATGGGGCGCGCGACGCATCTGTTTATGCACGTCTGGCTGGGGCGCGCCAACGCGCTCAATTATCCCTGCGGCGATTATCCCGATCAGGTGGCCGAGTTTGCGCTGTCCGCGCGCCCGGAGAAGATCTATCTGACGCATCTTATGGAGGCCGCGCGCGTTCCGGAGGATCTGTGGACGTACGCCCACGCCGGGCTTGTGATGGACGCGCTTCTGGCGCGCGATCCGGCGTGCGACGTGTCGATTCCGCTGCCCGGAAAGGCGCAGCGCCTGTGAGCCTCTTTCAAAAAAACGTGATGGTAACACGGGCAGACTTGACAGAGAACATACTCCGCCGCTAAAATAATTAGGGCAATACCGCACAAACCCAGACAAAAGACAGCAAAGCCGTTTGCTTTTGTGATATAATAGGGACATGGATAAGCAGATGAGCATGTCGTTCTTCACGGACGAACTGGCGGAAGTGAAGACGCACAAGAAGGACTTTCTCGGGCAGATGAA
>CAKUFB010000294.1 GCA_934647145.1 uncultured Clostridia bacterium | reverse complement strand
TAGGCCAGCTTCAGGCAGGGGAATTTGTCCAGGTCGGGCGGCTCGAAGGTGAGCGAGGACAGCCTCGTCCAGTCGATCGGCTCTCCGCCGTAGGGCAGGCGCTCGGGATAGCCCAGCGCATAGCTGATCGGGCCGCGCATGTCGGGCCTGCCCAGCTGCGCCAGGATCGCGCCGTCCTCGAATTCGATCATCGAGTGAATCACGCTCTGCGGGTGTACGACCACCTCGATCTTTTCCAGCGGCACGCCGAAGAGGTGGTGCGCCTCGATGACCTCCAGGCCCTTGTTCATCATCGTCGCGCAGTCCACAGTGATCTTCGCGCCCATTTTCCAGGTCGGGTGGCCGAGCGCCTGCCTGACCGTCGCGCGGCGGGTCTCCTCGCGGGAGAGCGTGCGGAACGGCCCGCCCGACGCGGTCAGAAGCAGCCGGCGGACGGGGTTGTTCCCCCTGGCCTGCAGGCACTGGAAAATCGCCGAGTGCTCGCTGTCCACCGGCAGGATCGCCCTGCCCAGCCGCCGCGCCTTCTCCATCACCAGCTCGCCGCCGGTCACGAGCGCCTCCTTGTTGGCCAGCAGCAGCCGCTCGCACTTTTCCAGCGCCTCAAGCGCCGACGGCAGCCCCGCAATGCCCACCACCGCGGCCAGCGCGTCGGAAGCGCCCTCGACCGCCCAGGAGCACACGTCCTCGCCGAAGCGCCAGGCGCACGCATCCTTCACGTCCCCGGGCATTTTCTCGGGGACGCAAACCAGGCCCGCGCGCTCCGGATGAAACGCGCGAACCTGCTCAAACAGTGCCTCCGCGCTCGCGTGCGCGGCCAGCGAGTACACTGAAAACCGATCGGGATAGCGGGAAACCACGTCCAGCGCCTGCCGCCCGATCGACCCGGTGCTGCCCAGTATCGCCAGCTTCCTCATCATATCACCTGACTGAACACCCAGAAGTAGCCAAACACCGCCACCGTACACAGAAGCGAGCTGTCCATCCGGTCCATCAGCCCGCCGTGGCCGGGCAATATCTGCGCGTAGTCCTTAATCCCGCAGCGCCGCTTGACCAGCGAAGCCACCAGATCCCCGATCTGCGCCGCGAAGCCCGCCACCGCGCCCAGCAGGAGCATCTGCCACATGGGCGGCATGACCGCCTCGGGCAGCTCGCCCGCCAGGCTCTGAAGCGCCGGGTACAGCGCCGAAATCGCGCCGGACGCCACGATCGCCGCCGCAAGGCCCGCCGCCGCGCCCTCAACCGTCTTGCCGGGGGACAGCTCCGGGCACAGCTTGCGCCTGCCCACGCGCGAGCCCACCTCGTAGGCCGCCACGTCGCAGGCCGCCGGCACCAGAAATACCAGCAGCATGGCCAGCGAGCTGTACCGGGCCACCTGAAAGTCCTGCATCCTGAACAGCAGCAGGAACATCATTCCCGGATACAAAAGCGGGAACACCGTCGCGATCAGCGCGCTGAAGTCGGCCCTGCCGTGCAGTATCACGCACGTCATGCCCAGTATGCAGCACAGCATCATCAGCACGCAGGCCGCCTCCCACCCGAAAAACAGGTAGGCCGGCATGGAGAGCGCCGCGAACAGCATCCCCGGCCACCAGTAGGTGTGGTCTCCGTGCTGATTATAGGCGCAGTACATTTCGCGCATGCCCTCGATCATCATTGCCGCCAGTATCACGCGCATGACCGTGCCCTGGAAGTACCACATGACTCCCAGCATGACCGTCCACAGCGCGCCCGTGATCACACGTTTCATTTCTTCACTTCTCCTGTCGTCACCGCGCCGAACCGTCTGTCGCGAGACTGGTAGACGGCGATGCAGCGTTTCAAATCCTCGGGGGTAAAGTCCGGCCAGAGCGTGTCCGTGAACACCATCTCGGCATAGGCGGTCTGCCAGGGCAGAAAGTTGCTCAGCCGCATCTCGCCGCTGGTGCGAATCAGCAGATCGACGTCCGGCTGGCCGCGGGTATACAGCTCCTGCGAAAAGGCGTCCTCGTCGATTGAGCCGGGGCTTATCTCGCCCGCAAGCGCCCTTTCGGCCAGTCTTCTCGCCGCCGCAGTCAGCTCCGCCCGCCCGCCGTAGTTGAGCGCGATGTTCAGCTGCAGGCCGCGGTTGTCCTTCGAGCGCTCCATGGCCGACGTCACCGCGCGCCGCTGCGCCTCGGGCAGGCCCTGCACGTCGCCCAGTATGCGGATGCATACCCGCTTTTGACACAGCTCGTCGATTTCTGAGGCGAAGTATTTCAGCAGCAGGCTCATCAGCGCGCCCACCTCTTCGCTCGAGCGCTTCCAGTTCTCGGTGGAAAAGGCGTAGATCGTCAGCACCTTCACGCCCAGCGCGTCGCACGCGCGAATCACCCCGCGCAGCGCCTCCACCCCCGCCGAATGTCCGGCGCTCCGGGGCAGGCCGCGCATGGTCGCCCAGCGGCCGTTGCCGTCCATAATCACCGCGATGTGCGCGGGAATGCGGCCTTCGTCCAGCTCGCCCGGCGCGGCCGCCTCTTCCTTTCCAAAATAGACAGGTAGGCGTGAGCACATGCGGTGCCACGCCTGCCACAGGGTGCGCTTGCCCTTCGACATATTCACTGCCCAGGCGAACCGGCCGCGTCATCCTCAAAGCGCGCGGCGGTCAGCTCTTTTCCTTCCCCGCGCACACGAATCACGCGCAGCGTACCGCCCTCGCGGGCCTGCAGGGCCGAGGTATACCGAACCTCCGGCTCCACGCCCTCCCCTCGCAGGCGGCGCACGGCCTCCTCAAGCGGCAGGCCCAGAAGCGTTTCCGTCATACGGCCATGATCTCTTTTTCCTTGTCCGCGCACACCTTGTCGAGCTCCTTGACCGCGTTGTCCGTGATCTTCTGCAGCTCGGTCTCGGCCTGCTTCTGATCGTCCTCGGTGATCTTGGAGTCCTTCTTGAGCTTCTTGAGCGCCTCCATCGAGTCGCGGCGGATGGCGCGCACGGCTACCTTGCCCTCCTCGCAGATCTTTTTCACCTGCTTGCACAGCTCCTTGCGGCGCTCCTCGTTCAGCTCCGGAATCACCAGGCGAATCACCTTGCCGTCGTTGGACGGGTTGATGCCGATGTCGGACTTCTGAATCGCCTTCTCCACCGCGGAGATCATCTTGCTCTCCCACAGGGAGATGACCAGCATGCGCGGCTCGGGCGAGGAAATGTTGCCCAGCTGGTTGATCGGGGTGGGTGTTCCGTAGTAGTCCACCATGATCTTGTCCAGAATCTTCGGATTGGCGCGGCCTGCGCGGATCGAGGCCAGCTCGGACGAGGTCACGCTGATGGTCTTGCCCATCTTTTCCTTGGCGGTTGAAAGAATCTCTTTATACATATGATAACCTCCCTGCATGATTCTCAATGTAATAATCCTAACAGTTTTTGGCGCGAATGTCAATCCGCAAAATACTTCTTTTCCGCAATTTCCCGGGCAGGCTGAGCCTGCAGGCGGTGCTAGCGCCGGGCAGTGCCCGGACCCACTTGCTGCCGCCGGTCGGCAGTGCCGACGGCCACCTGCTGCCGCCGGTTCTCTCGACGACTGTCGGCCGCCATAGATTAAAGCGGCCGAAGTCTTCCCCTGTCAGGCCGCAATTCTG
>CAKUFB010000293.1 GCA_934647145.1 uncultured Clostridia bacterium | reverse complement strand
AAAGAGGAGGAATTCACAATGGCAAATGAACTGATCCTGTGCGTTGATGACGAGGCTCATATCCTTGAGCTGCTTACCTTCAACCTGGAGGCTTCCGGGTACCGCGTTGTGACTGCCGAGAACGGCGAGGACGCGCTGGTTGTCTGCGCACGCGAGCGTCCTGCCATGATTCTTTTGGATATCATGCTGCCCGGCATCGACGGCGTGGAGGTCTGCCGCCGCCTGAAGAGCACCACCACCACCTCCGACATCCCGATCATCATGCTGACCGCCAAGGGCGACGAGGTCGACAAGATCCTGGGCCTTGAGATGGGCGCGGACGACTACATCACCAAGCCCTTCAGCGTGCGCGAGCTGATCGCCCGCGTCAAGGCGCTGCTGCGCCGCGCGGCGCCCCAGAACGAGGAGGAGGGCATCCTGCACGTGGGCGGCCTGACCATCGACGTGGGCAACTACGAGGCCTTCCGCAACGGCGAAAAGCTGTCCCTGACCCTCAAGGAGTTCGAGCTGCTCAAGCTGCTGGTCATCAGCCGCGGCAAGGTGCTCACCCGCGACTTCCTGCTCGACCGCATCTGGGGCTACGAGTTCTACGGCGAGACCCGCACGGTCGACGTGCATATCCGTCACATCCGTCAGAAGCTGGGCGATGACGCGCACTACATCGAAACCATCCGCGGCGTCGGCTACAAGTTCAACGACAGGCAGGATAACCGCCTGTGAGAAAATGGGTTGCGTGGATCGCGACCTGCGTGTGCGCGGCGTGTTTTCTGCTCTTCACGATCGGAAGCACCCGCACCATGCAAAAAAGCCAGATCGATCGGCTCTCCGCGCATCTGGAGAGCACAGGCCGCTTGTCCGCGCTTTACTTGGGCAACGCGGCCTTTTCTGACTCCGAGGAGGCCCGGGCGGACGGATTTCGGGCGCTCTCGGAGGCGATCGACTGCGGCCTGTCGCTGATCGACAAAGACGGCAAGGTCGTCTATGATACCCGCTCCTCCGTGCGCGCGGGGCAGAACGCCCTGCGGGATGCGGAGGTTTCGCTCGCGTTCAGCCAGGGCGAGGGCCTGTCCACGCGCAAGTATTCCGGAAGGGACTACCTGTTCGCGGCCGTCGCGCTTCCTCAGGGCGGCGCGGTGCGCGTGTTTGCCGAAAAGCCGGCTGCGAGCGCGCTGTACGGCGGCTCGATGACTCCGCTGACTCTGCTGTGCGTCCTGTTCCTGGCCGTGCTGCTTTTGTGGGCCGCGATCGTGAACCACAGCTGTACCCGCCTGATCGGCGGCGTGACCGCGCTGCTCGACTCCTTCGCCGAGGGCAATTTCGAGGCGCGCCTGCCCGCCTCTCTTCAGGGCGACCGCCGCCTGCGCAGGATCGACGAGGCCGCCGGCCGCATCGAGGATCAGCTCAACCGCCAGAGGCGGCGCAGCATGGCGCTGGCCGAGGTCATGAATTCCACCCAGAGCGGCCTGATCGCGGTGGACGACAAGATGAACGTCATCCTGCTCACCCCGGCGGGCAAGAGCCTGCTGGGCGTGATGGGCGCGTATGAATCGCTGCCCATCAGCGAGGTCAGCAAGGACGTCAACCTCGAGCCGGTCATGCGCGAGGCCATGAATCAGACCGGCGTGTACACCACCGAGGTGGCCATCCGAAGCGGCGGGCAGCGCGCCCACAAGCCGCTCAGGCTCTACATCTCCGCCATGAAGGACGGCGACAAGGTAGTGGGCGCGATGGCGCTGCTCGAGGACGTGAGCGAGCTGCGCCGCCTGGAGCAGATGCGCACCGACTTCGCCGCCAACGTCTCTCACGAGCTCAAGACCCCGCTGACCTCGATCAAGGGCTTCGTCGAAACCCTGCAGGCCGGCGCGATCAACAACCCGGCCATGGCCGAGAAGTTCCTGAACATCATCAACATGGAAACCGACCGCCTGACCCGCCTGATCAACGACATCCTCTCCATCACCCGGATGGAAAGCGGCAAGGAGGAGGTCAGTCTCTCGCGTCTGCGCCTGGACAAGATGGCGACCGACGTGTGCGAGATGCTGCACTTCCACGCCGCCGAAAAGAAGGTCACGATCCACGAGCCGGAGTGCGCCGAGCCCATCTACATCTGGGGCAATCACGACCGGGTGGAGCAGATGCTCATCAACCTGATCGAGAACGCCGTCAAGTACAACAGGGAGGGCGGCTCGGTCACGGTCAGCCTGTTCCCCGGCAGGGAAAACGTGCAGCTGCTGGTCAGCGACACCGGCATCGGCATCCCGGAGGAGCACCTGCCCCGGCTGTTCGAGCGGTTCTACCGCGTGGACAAGGGTCGTTCCCGCGCCATGGGCGGCACCGGACTGGGTCTGGCCATCGTCAAGCACATCGTCACCAGCATGAACGGCCTGATCGAGGTGCATTCCAAGTTCGGCGAAGGCACTGAATTCCTGATTACGTTGCCCCGCTACTACGGCGAAGACAAGCCGGCCGGCGAGACGAAGAAGGAGGACTGAACACCATGAAATACCGCAAATTTCCCGGAACCGACCTGACGGTCTCGGCGCTCGGCCTGGGTACGATGCGTCTGCCCACCCGGCCCGAGCCGGAAAACCCGATCGACGAGCCGCGGGCGATCGCCATGATCCGCGAGGCCATCGACAAGGGTCTTACCTATGTGGACACCGCCTATGGCTATCACGGCGGCAACAGCGAAAAGGTGGTGGGCAAGGCGCTGGCGGACGGCTATCGCGAGCGCGTCACCCTGACCACCAAGCTGCCCGTGTGGCTGGTCAACGAGTACGCCGATATGGAGAAAATCCTGGACGAGCAGCTGGCCAGGCTTCAGACCGACCACGTGGACATCTACCTCCTGCACTCCTTAAACGGCGCGAGCTACGACAAGATCAAGGCGCTCGGCTATCCGCGCTTCCTCGCAGACATGCTCGCCAAGGGCAAGATCCGCCATGTCGGCTTCTCCTTCCACGACGACAGCGCCGCCTTCGAGCGCATCGCGCGGGACTATGACTGGAACGTGGCGCAGATCCAGATGAACGTGCTGGACGAGTTCAACCAGGCCACCCTGAAGACCGCGACCGAGATTTCCCGCGAGAAGGGCATGGGTCTGATCATCATGGAGCCCCTGCGCGGCGGCGCGCTGGCGGCCAACGTGCCCGCCGACGTGCTCGAGCTGTACGCCTCCCAGCCGGTCAGGCGCAGTCCGGTCGAGTGGGCCTTCCGCTACCTGTACGACAGGCCCGAGTTCATTACCATCCTCTCCGGCATGTCCAACCGCGAGCAGGTGCTCGACAACCTGGCGATTTTCGATCAGGCCGAGCCCAACTGCCTGACCGAGGCCGAGAAGCGGATGATGACCCGCGTGCGCGAGATCTACGAGGCGCGCGTGCGCGTCGGCTGCACCGGCTGCGAGTACTGCATGCCCTGTCCCGCCGGCGTGAACATCCCCGGCGTGTTCCGCACCCTCGACCGCCACACCATGTTCGGCACCGAGCGGCAGTTCTATCAGGACTACGCCCGCATGCAGGAAAAGGGAACCGACGGCGGCAGGTGCGTGCGCTGCGGCCGCTGCGAGACCCTCTGCCCGCAGCACTTCCACATCCGCGACCTGCTCGCCGA
>CAKUFB010000292.1 GCA_934647145.1 uncultured Clostridia bacterium | reverse complement strand
GGGGAGGCTCCGCTATCGCTTTGCGCTCCCCCAGACCCCCACCGAAGTTTGTCCGCTGCACGCCGCCCACACGCTGGCTGAGCCCGCCGTGACGCTCGCCTGGAAATCCCGGAGGGAGCTGTTGCGCTTCGCGGGCTGATCGTGTATAATGGAGGCAAAACGAGTATCGGAGGAACGCATGATGAACGAATGGACGAATGCGCTGCTGACGAGGGCGGGGTTTGAAGCGGAAAACCTGCGCGCGATCGGGGCGGCCGGGACGCGTCTTTCGGCGGACGAGGACTGGCGAAATTTCCTTGAAACCGACCCGTGCGCGGGCGCGGAGAGCGGCGAAGTGCTGATGGAGCGGATGCGCCCGATGGCCGAAAGGGCTTCGCTCCCGGCCGAGAGCGCTTTTCTGTGCTGCCTGATCAGCGGCCTGCCCGCGCTGGCGGCGCGCTGCCGCGAGAGGGGCTGGGCGGACGATTGCCTGCTGGGCGCTGCGAAGGATCTGCACAGCAAGATGGCCGAGTGCCTGGAGATGGAGGACGTATGCGGCACGCAGGGACACTCGTTTGCCTTTGAGCTGGGCTTTTTCAGGCTCAGGCTGTTCTCGCTGGGGCGGCTTCAGTATGAGGAGCGCGTGTACTCCGGCCCCGACTGCGAGCTGCCCGGCGGGGTGACCGTGCGCGCGGGCGACCGTATTTACGGCATGCACATCCCCTCCGGCGCGCCGCTCGAGCGGCAGGCCTGCCGTGACTCCTACCAAAGGGCCTTCGAATTCTTCGGCTGCACGAGGGAGCGCCCGCTGATCGTACACTGCAACTCCTGGCTGCTCAATCCCGATCACCGCTGGATGCTGCCCGAGTCCTCGCGCATCATCGGCTTCATGAACGACTTTACGCCCACCTGCGCCCTGCCGCAGGAACGGTTCACCGCCGCCTGGCGCATTTTCGGCAAGGCCTCGCTGCTGCCGATGGAGCAGTGGCCGGAGGACAATGCGCTGCGCCGGGGCTATCTGCGCCTGCTGCGCGAGGGCAGGCCGGTGCAAAACGGCCAGGGTCTGCTGCTCTATCGCGGAGAATGAGCGTCGGCTTACGGGCAGCGGCGTACCTTCCGGGCAATGCGAGGGGATAGGCCGCTCAGCCCCGCGCTGACAGAGCGGCATGCAGCGGACAAACTTCGGTGGGGGTCTGGGGGAGCGCAAAGCGAAGCGGAGCCTCCCCCAGCCAGCCCGAGTCGGCAGTGCCGACCTTCAATCTGCGGGGAAAGCCCGCAGATTCGAAGAAATCAGCCGCTCCAATCTATGGCGGCTGATTTCGTGTTCTGTCTGGCGGCAGCAACTGGCAGTCGGCCCTGCCGACCGGCAGCAACCGGGTGCAGGCTCAGCCTGCCGGCAGTGCCGACCTTCAATCTGCGGGGGAAGCCCGCAGATTCGAAGAAATCAGCCGCTCTAATCTATGGCGGCTGGTTTCGTGTGTTATCCGGCGGCAGCAGGTGGCTGTCGGCCCTGCCGACCGGCAGCAACCGGGTGCAGGCTCAGCCTGCCGGCAGCGCCGACCTTCAATCTGCGGGGGAAGCCCGCAGATTCGAAGAAATCAGCCGCTCCAATGTATGGCGGCTGGTTTCGTGTGTAGAGCGGCGTGCAGCGGACAAACTTCGGTGGGGGTCTGGGGGAGCGCGAAGCGATAGCGGAGCCTCCCCCAGCTAGCCTGAGTCGGCAGTGCCGACAGGAGTTTTCCGGGAACTCCCGGAAAACCGCAGAATTCGGGAACTCCAATTTATGGTTCCCGAATTCGTCGACAGGATGCGCGGCAGCAACCGGGTGCAGGCTCAGCCTGCCCGGCCTGAACGGGATACCTCTATTGATTGAAGAGAAGCAAAGGAGAGGAAGCGGCGTGAAGCGACTGAGGAAATACCTGCCCGCGGCGGGCATGTTTCTGGCGTTCGAGGCGCTGGCAGTCGGCCTGTGGCTGGGCAAGGGCAACGCGTTTTACCTGTGGAATTTCACGTACATCGGGGGCTGCCTGGGAGTGGGTCTGGCGCTGTTCACCGCGGGCAAGCGGTTCGCGAGGCGGTTCGCGCAGCTGGCCGTGGGCGGCTACATGCTGGTCTACCTGGGCCTGATCTGCCGGGAAAACATGCAGATCGAGGGCTTCTGGTACTATCTGTTTCTGGGCGTGTTCGAGGCGGCGACCATACACTACGCCGCGGCGAAGATCTTCGGGCCGCTGCTGTTCGGGCGCGGCTGGTGCGGGTATGCCTGCTGGACGGCGATGGTGCTCGACCTTCTGCCCTATAAGCGCCCCGAGGCCCCGAGAAGGAAGCGCCTGGGCGCGCTCAGGTATGTGAACTTCGCGCTGTCGCTTTTGCTGGTGGGCGGGCTGTTCCTTGGGCGGGCGGCGCATCTGGAGGAGACGATGTTTTACCTCTTCCTGGCCGGAAACGCCCTGTACTACGCCTCGGGCATCGCGCTCGCCCTGATTTTGCGCGACAACCGCGCCTTCTGCAAGTATCTGTGCCCGATCACCGTCTTCCTGAAGCCGGCCAGCTATTTTTCGCTCCTGCGCGTGCGCTGCGACAAGCAGAAGTGCGTGCGCTGCGGCAAGTGCCTGAAGGTCTGCCCGATGGACGTGCAGGTAAACTGCGACGCGCGCAGCCGCAAAAACGCCACCGAGTGCATCCTGTGCTACGAGTGCGTCAAGGCCTGCCCGGTGAAGGCGCTGAAGTAAGGCGGCAAAACGAGGCGGCGGGTGTAAATATTTCAAAAGTATTTCAAAACAGTTGCAATTCGGGCGGAAATGTGATAGAATAGTCTCGCTGAGAGAAAAGGAGAGACTCATGAAACGACGAATTGCTCTGATGCTGTGCGTTTGTCTGCTGCTGGCGCTGTGTCCGATGCGGGTGGTTTCCGAGGGAGAGGACACGGTGCTGCTGGCGCGCGTTCTGTACACGATGTGCCGGGATGAGGACGAGCGGACGATGATGAAGGTGGGCAGCGTGATCATGAACCGGGTGGAAAGCCCCTGGTTTCCGGATACGCTGGGCGAGGTGCTGAGGCAGGCGCAGCAGTTTCCGTGCGGCAGAAAATACGACGCGCGTTCGCTGGACGCGGCGCTGAGGCTGCTGGACGGCGCGCGCTCGCTGGACGCTCAGGCGCTGTACGCTCAGACGCTGGACGCACGCGCTCCGCTGGACGCGGCCGATCTGCTGGAGACCTCCGGCGGGTACGGATTCTACCGCAAGCACCCGTGAAAAAGCCCGAAAATACGGCCACTCTACAATTCGTAGAGCGGTCTTTTTTAAGATTCTACGATTGCGCGCGCGAAGAGTAGAGCGAAAGGAACATTCTGAGCCTTTCGAACGACGCATTTTTCTGCTAGGATGAGAATATCAAGGATCAGGGGGAATGACAATGGCAAACGAATATCGCATCATGACCGACTCTTCCTGCGACCTGCCGGAGGAACTCGTCAGGGAATATGAGCTGCGCGTGCTGCCGCTGCGCGTGACGCTGGGCGAGGAAACCTATTTCAACGAGCCGGGCGCGGTGGACAGCCACACCTTCTATGAGAAGCTGCGCGCCGGCGTGCCCGCCACGACCTCGGCGGTCAACATGCAGGCCTTCTCCGAGGCGATGAAGGAGGAGCTCGAGGC
>CAKUFB010000291.1 GCA_934647145.1 uncultured Clostridia bacterium | reverse complement strand
CTGCACCCGGCGTTTGAGTACGCCCTGAGCGCGCTCGAGGCGGGCAAGCACCTGGTCACGGCCAACAAGTTCCTGGTCAGCGAGTACGGCGACCGGCTCGCTCAGGCGGCAAGGGAGCGTCAGGTATCCTTCCGCTTCAGCGCGGCGTGCGGCGGCGGCATACCGTTTCTGCCGGCGCTTCAGGACGCGGCGCGCTTCGACCGGATCGCCCGCGCGGGCGGCATACTCAACGGCACCACCAACTTCATGCTCGACCGGATGGAGCGCTTCTCCGAGAGCTACGAGGCCGCGCTCGCCCGGGCGCAGGCGCTGGGCTACGCCGAGCGCGACCCCTCCGCCGACGTGGACGGACTGGACACGATGCGCAAGTGCATGCTGATCTCGGCGCTCGCGTTCGGCGTGCTGCCGGAAGCCATCCCCGCCTTCGGCATCCGCAGCCTGCGCGCGTCGGACGTGGCCTGGTACCGCGGCAGGAAGCGCGTGTGCCGCCTGACGGCCCTCTGCGACGGAAAAGCCGCCTGCGTCGAGCCGGCGCTGCTGCCGGAAACCGCCCTTGAAGCCTCGATCCGCGAAAACGTCAACCTGGCCTGGTATGAGGGCGAGGCCACCGGCCGGTTCGCCTTTTCCGGGCAGGGCGCGGGCAGGTATCCCACCGCGGGCAACCTGCTGCGCGACATACTGCACATCGCTGAAGGCAGCATGCTGGGCGAGGTTCGGCGCGAAAAAGCCGACTGCGCCGCGCTCTCCCACAGATACTACGTCCGCATGGACGGCGCGTGCCCCTTCCCGGCGAATAAGGTCGGCGAAAACGCGTATCTGACCGAGCCGGTGCCGGTCGATCAGATGCACGAAACGATGAAAGAAATCCCCGGCGCGTTCTTCGCGGCCTGGGCAGAGGAGCAATAAAGATATGATCAAGGTGGCAAAATTCGGCGGCTCGTCGCTGGCGGGCGCGGAGCAGTTTCGCAAGGTCAGGGACATCGTGCGCGCGGACGAGTCCCGCCGGTTCGTGGTGGTTTCGGCGGCGGGCAAGCGCTTCAGGAGCGACCACAAGGTGACAGACCTGCTCTACCTGGTGCAGGCGCACCTGAAATACGGCGTGTCCCACGAGGAAATCCTCTCGATGATCGAGGATCGCTATATCGAGATCCGCGACCAGCTGGGTCTGTCCTTCGACGTGGAAAAGGAATTCGACACCCTGCGCCGCTGGCTCACGCCCGACGTGTCGGTGGACGAGCTGGTTTCGCGCGGCGAGTACCTGAACGCGCGGCTGATGGCCGAGTACCTGGGCTATCGCTTTGTGGACGCGACCGAGGTCATCCACTTCCAGTACGATGGCAAGATCGATATGGAGAAGAGCTGCGAGGCCATCCGCCGGGCGGCGCACGACGCGGAGGGGCTGGTCATCCCCGGCTTCTACGGCGCGATGCCCAACGGCCGCATCCGGGTCATGTCCCGCGGCGGCAGCGACATCACCGGCGCGGTGGTGGCGGCGGCGGTCGACGCGGACGTATACGAAAACTGGACGGACGTATCCGGCATCCTGATGGCCGACCCGAAGATCGTCAAAAACCCCCGCCCTATCCCCCGCATCACCTATTCCGAGCTGCGCGAGCTGTCCTTCATGGGCGCGTCGGTGCTGCACGAGGAATCCATCCTGCCGGTCAAGGAGAAAAACATCCCCCTGAACATCCGCAACACCAACGAGCCCGACAACCCCGGCACGATGATCATGGAGTCGATCGACGCGGAGGAGGTCGACAGCCAGCGCTTCATCACAGGCATCGCCGGCCGGCGCAACTTCACCGTGCTGACCATCTACAAAAAGCAGATTTCAACCGACACCCGCGTCCTGCGCGAGACGCTGGAGATGTTCGAGACGCTCAAGGTCGAAATCGACCACATCACGCTCGACGTGGACAGCTTCAGCCTGGTCGTGCCCACCGAGCAGGTGCGCGAGCGCATCTACGACATCATCGCCGACGTCAAGCGCCAGTGCAAGCCCGACTCCATCCGCATGGCCGACAACATTGCACTGATCGCCTCGGTCGGCCGTAAGATGGTAAGGAACCCCGGCATCTGCGGCAAGATCTTCCAGGCGCTGGGCGAAAACCGCGTCAACATCCGCATGATCGCCCAGGGCGCGGAGGAAATCAGCATCATCGTGGGCGTGGAAAACGCGGACTTCGAAAAGACCATCCGCGTGCTGTACGACGGCTTCGTCAACGCATAATATCAGCAGGAGGCGTATCATCATGAAGGAATACAATGTAGCCGTACTGGGCGCAACCGGCGCGGTCGGCCGTGAAATGATCCGGGTGCTCGAGGAGCGCGCCTTCCCGGTCAGGCGGCTCCTGCCCCTGGCCAGCACGCGCAGCGCCGGAAGGACGATCGCCTTCCGGGGCGAGCAGGTCGCCATCGAGGAGGCGAAGGAAACCTCGTTCGAGGGCATGGACGTCGTGCTGGGCGCGGTCTCGAACGCCCACGCGCAGGCCTTCGCGCCCCACATCCTCCGGGCGGGCGCGGTGTTCATCGACAATTCCTCGGCCTTCCGCCTGAGGGACGACGTGCCGCTCGTCGTGCCTGAAATTAACCCTCAGGACATCGCGCAGCACCACGGCATCATCGCCAACCCGAACTGCTCCACCATCATCAGCATGGTCGCGCTGTCGGGCGTGGCGCGCCTGACCCCGATCGACACGCTGGTCGCCTGCACCTATCAGGCGGTTTCGGGCGCGGGCCAGGGCGGCATCGAGGAGCTCGAGGGCCAGCTGCAGGCCTACGCCCAGGGCGCGCCGATCGAGCACAAGACCTTCCCCTGCCAGATCCTCAGCAACGTCATCCCGCAAATCGGCAGCCGCCTGGACAACGGCTACACCACCGAGGAAATGAAGATGCAGAACGAGGGCCGAAAGATCCTGCATATGCCCGAACTCAGGGTGTGCTGCACCTGCGTGCGCGTGCCGGTCATGCGCTCGCACTCGATCTCGCTGGCCTTCACCACCCGCGAGGCGATTACCCCCGAGCAGGCCGCGCAGGCCGTCGCTCAGGCCCCAGGCTGCCGCTACATCAGCGACCTCGACCCGCTCTGTGGCCGCTGCTACCCCACCCCGCTCGACACCACCGATCAGGATCTGGTGTTCGCCGGCCGCATCCGCCGCGACCTGATCCACGACAACGGCCTGTGCATGTGGTGCTGCGGCGACCAGATCCGCAAGGGCGCGGCCACCAACGCCGTGCAGATCGCCCAGGCCTACATCGGCTAAGAAAACCTCGAATGCGTTTTGAGGCAGTTTCAGGCGATAAACCGCCGTCTCGGCGGCGCAAACGCGGGGTTTTCACCCGCTGAAACAGCAGAAGACCTTCCATCCGCACATCCCGGCGTGTACGCAGAAGCAGCCGGATAGGCCCCTTTCCCCTGCCAAAACAAACCTCCCCGCCATCGTCGCAGGGAGGTTCGTTTTCGCTTCCTTGGAATACTCACTTTTCATCGTGCAGATCAATGCGCTTTCCGGCGAAGCCGTGTCGGCAGCGCCGCCCCCTCAGTCCACTTCGTGGACAGCTCCCCTTTCAGGAGAGCCCAGCTTGTCAAAAAAGGTTTTGACAAGCTGGTGGACGGGGAAGCAAGCTCCCCCGCCACTGCCACCCTCTCCAG
>CAKUFB010000290.1 GCA_934647145.1 uncultured Clostridia bacterium | reverse complement strand
GGGATACTGGGGAGGGCGGCCTGAACGGCGCGCGCCTCCCCAGACCCCACCCACAGGCCAGTCGGCCTGCAGGGAAGCGAATCCCCTGAGGGGAATCGCATGATACGGGTGGCTGCGGCCGCCCGATTGACGCGCCGCGAAGCGGCGCGAACGGGAGGGGCTCCGGGGAGGGCGAAGCCCGCCCCGGGTGGGCGGCAGCGCCGCCCTGCGGGAGGGGCTCCGGGGAGGGCGAAGCCCGCCCCGGGTGGGCGGCAGCGCCGCCCTGCGGGAGGGGCTCTTTCTCATAAAGGCCCACTCCCGATCGTTCTTTTACAGCGTCACGCCGTCCTTGAAGATGGCGAGGTCGCGATAGCCCTTGCGCTCACTGCAGGTTTCGCGGCCGGAAGCTGTTTCGAGCGTGAGACGGAGCAGGCGCTGCGCGACCTGGGTCATCGGCTCTTCAAGCACGGACTCGGCGTCGAAATCGATCCAGCCCTGCTTTTTCTGCGCAAGGGCGTGATTGGTTGCGACCTTGAGCACCGGAACGGGCGAGCCGAGGGGCGTGCCGCGCCCGGTGGTGAACAGGATGAGCTGCGCCCCGGCGGCGGCCAGCGCGGTACAGGCGCAGATGTCGTTGCCCGGGCCGTAGACCAGGCTCAGGCCGCGCGTCCTGTGAACCTGTGCGTAGGAAAGCACGTCGCACACCGGCCCCACGCCGCCCTTTTGCGTACAGCCCAGGCTCTTTTCCTCAAGCGTCGTGATGCCGCCCGCCTTGTTGCCGGGGGAAGGGTTCTCGTAGACCGGCTGATGATGCGCCTCAAAGTAGCGCTTGAAGCCGTTGATCAGGTTCACGGTATCCTCGAAGACTCGCTCGTTGACGCAGCGCGCCATCAGCAGCGTCTCCGCGCCGAACATCTCGGGTACCTCAGTCAGCAACGCGCTTCCGCCCGCCGCGCACACGCCGTCGCACAGCGCGCCCAGCAGCGGATTGGCGGTCAGACCGGAGTAGCCGTCCGAGCCGCCGCACTTGAGACCCAGCACCAGCTTGTCAAGCGGCTGAGGCGCGCGCTCGTCGCGGCGCATGATTTCTGCCAGCTCGCGCAGTATGGTCATGCCCGCCTCGACCTCGTCCGGGACGTCCTGCGCGTTCAGGAAGCGCACGCGTTCGGGATCAACCTCGCCCAGCGCCTCGCGGAACACGCCCAGGTGATTGTTTTCGCACCCGAGGCCCAGCACCAGCGCGCCGCCTGCGTTCGGATGCCGAACCAGAGCGCACAGCAGCTTCTGCGTGTTTGCGTAGTCCTCGCCCAGCTGGCTGCAGCCATATGGATGAGTGAGCGCGCAGGCGGGCACGCCCAGCTCGGTTCTGGCGCGCTCGGCCAGCTTCTGCGCCGCGCCGTTGACGCAGCCCACCGTGGGGATGATCCACAGCTCGTTGCGCACGCCGACGCAGCCGTCCGCGCGCAAATACCCCATAAATTGCCCGTCAAAGGGCGCGAGCGCGGGAATGGGGGAAGGGTCGTAGCGATAGGTCAGCTCGCCTGACAGGGACGTCGCCAGGTTGTGGGCATGTACCCACTCGCCCGCGGCGATGGGGCGGGTGGCATGACCGATGGGCATGCCGTACTTGAGGACGGTTTCGCCCGGCTGAAGGGAGCGAAGCGCCAGCTTGTGTCCGGCGGGAATGTCCTCGCGCGCGGTCACGCCCAGCACTGTTTCACCTTTTTGGATGGCATCCACGGCCACTGCCACGTCGTCGGTGGGATGAATGCGCAGCGCACGCGTCATGCCCGTCCCTCCTTCAGGAAGGCAGAGACCGCCCCTTCGAGGTGCGAAATATCCTTGCCCCACAGGAATTCGTCGCTCAGAATTTCAAGCACGGTGCCGTGCTTCATCCGCTCGACAGCGCGCGGGTCGTCGCTGACCTCGCGGGTTTTGTACAGCTCGATCAGCCGCGCCAGTGAGAAGGTCAGGTTGTGCGGCAGCTTTCCGAAGCGCCGCTCGTATTCGAGCAGACTGGGCAGCACGCGCACCTTGAACTTGCTGACCGAGTTAAGCGAAATGGAGGCCCACTCGTGTCGGATGTAGGGGTTGGCAAAGCGCGTCATGACGTTTTCGGCGTAATCGACCAGCTCCTCGCGCGGCAGATCGAGCGTGGGAATGATCTCCTCGAACACGCTTTTGCGCATGAAGGCGCGCATGTCCGGGTCAGCGAGCGCTTCGCCCACGGTTTCGATGCCTGAGAGCAGCGCGTGCGCCACGGTCGAGGTGTGCGCGCCGTTCAGGATGCGTACCTTGCGCGTGCGGTACATCGACAGATCGTCCGTCCACAGCACGTTCAGGCCGGCCCTGTGCAGCGGCAGCGTCTCCGCCCATTCCTTTTTGCCCTCGATGACCCACAGGTGGAAGTACTCGCTGGTGTTGAGCATGCGGTCCTCATAGCCCAGGTCGATGTGCTCGCTCTTGGGGAAGCCGGTGTTGATGCGGTCAACCAGCGTGCAGCAGAAGCGGTTTTCTTCCTCGATAAAGCGGATGAAGTCTGCGCCCAGGCCCCATTCCTCGGCGTAGCGCAGTACGATCCTTCTGAGGCTCTCGCCGTTGCGGTCGATCAGCTCGCAGGGCAGGATCAGGAAGCCCGGCAGCCCCCTCTGATAACGCCTGTACAAAAGCGCAGTCAGCTTGGCCGGGTAGGAGACGGGAGGTGTGTCGGTCAGGTGGTCGCCCGCCTCATAGGTGATGCCCGCCTCGGTCGTGTTGGACACGATGACCTGCATCGTCGGAATTTCCGCCAGGCGCAGGAAGGCCTCGTAGTCCTCATATGGGTTTACGCAGCGGGAAATCACGTCCACCACCGTGCGATCCACGCCTTCCGCGCCGCGCGCAAGGTGCGTGTACAGGCCATTCTGCGCCGTCAGTACGTCGCACAGTCCCTTCGCGATCGGCTGCACCACCACGACGGAGCCGCTGCACGCGCCCGCGTCGTTTGCCTTTTTCAGCATCCAGTCAAAGAAGCCGCGCAGAAAACCGCCCTCGCCAAATTGGATTACGGTTTCCGGCCGCATGGTTTTCTGGTAAAGCGCCTCAATCGAAACCATTATTATCCTCCTCACATGGGTATTTTTCCATGCCTCTATTATGACAGACTCTCCGCACAAAAGCAATAGCTGATGGTTCAAATCATTGTCCAATCGTTCATGGGTGCGGCGTAGGGGAGGGACGCATTGCGTCCCTCCCCTACGCCACACCCATGCCCGGCGCGCACTGCGCGCCGGGCAGCCGCCCGTTTCATGCGATTCATTGCAGAGAAGCGCTCCAGCTTGTCAAAAAAGGTCGCTTTGCGCGGCCTTTTCTGATATAATAGAGTGAGTGCCGGGAATGCTGCAGAAAGAAACAGAACAGCGGCAGACGATTGAAATGCTGTGTACGAATATGCTGGTGCCGCAGGAGCAACTGATGTGAAAAATCGACGGGACGGTGGATTTTACACATGTTTATGAACTTATCGAGGATTTGCACTGGGAGCAACGGAGGAGTAACGCCCATCCCCCGTCCGCGCCGCAGTGCGCCGCGAATTCCCGGCGCGCAGCGCGCGCCGGGTGGGGTGGGGGCTCGGGGGAGGGGCAACGCCCCTCCCCCGGGCGCGCCGCCGTGCGGCGCGACGTCCCGGCGCGCAGCGCGCGCC
>CAKUFB010000289.1 GCA_934647145.1 uncultured Clostridia bacterium | reverse complement strand
GAGATCGACGACAAGGGCCGCATCAACCTGATCCGCAACGACATCGTGTACGACGACGAGTCCATGCCGGTTCGCCGTCCCGCGCCCCGCCGCGACGATCGCCGCGGTCCGCGCCGCGAGCACTAAAACCATCGAAGGAACGCCCGAGAGGCTCTGAAGGCCGCCCGGGCTCTCCCGAAAACGCCCGCCGCCAAAAGAGCGCAATGCCCCTGGGCGGCGCGGGTTCGCTTGAATTCATAAACCGTTACGGGAGAGAGTCGATTGCGGCCTCTCCCGTTTTGCTGCAGGAATCCACAGACATATTTCCGAAGGAGGAACCGCGCATGAAAATCGGTGTCATGGTAGGCCACGGCCTGAGGAATATCGACGAGAGCCTCGGAAGGGTCGCTCAGCTGGGCGTCCATTCCTGCCAGCTCTGCAATTACGACACAAGCATCTATACGCCCGCTCTGGCGCAGGAAATTACACAGTCCTGCCGCCGCCGCGACGTAACGGTCTCCACATTCTGGGCGGGCTGGTCAGGCCCGGCGATCTGGAATTTCACGGAAGGGCCGGTCACGCTGGGCCTTCTGCCCCCGGCGTACCGCCATCGCCGCGTGCAGGAGCTGAAGGCCTCGGCGGACTTCGCGCTGTCGTTGGGCGTCCGGCAGGTGGCGACGCACGCCGGCTTCATCCCTGAAAACCCGCACGACCCGCAGTACGCCGGCATGATCGACGCGATTCGCGACGTCGCGCAGCACCTGAAGGAAAACGGCCAGTCCTTCCTCTTTGAAACCGGTCAGGAAACGCCGGTCACGCTGCTGCGCGCCATCGAGGACGTGGGCACGGGCAACCTGGGCGTGAACCTGGACACCGCCAACCTGATCCTGTACGGCAAGGCGCACCCGCTGGACGCGCTGGAGATCCTGGGGCGCTACGTGATGGACGTGCACGTCAAGGACGGCTGCTGGCCGACCGACGGCTGGAAGCTGGGCCGCGAAACGGCGCTGGGCGACGGGCTGGTCAACTTCCCGGCGGTGCTGAAGAAGCTGAAGGCGCTGGGCTATGACGGCGCGCTGACCATCGAGCGCGAAATCAGCGGCGACGAGCAGACGCGCGACATCCTGCGCGCGAAGGAGCTGCTGGAAAACCTGATGGACTGACAATGTGGAGGCAACTATGTTCGATCAATGCAAACTTCCCAACGGACTGACGATCATCGGCGAACGGCTGCCCTACTTCCGCAGCGTGAGCGCCGGCGTGTGGCTCATGGCCGGCTCGCAGTATGAATCGCGCGAGGAAAACGGCCTGTCGCACTTCCTGGAGCACATGATCTTCAAGGGCACACAGCTGCGCACCGCCCGCCAGATCGCCGAGGAAATGGACGCGGTGGGCGGCCAGCTCAACGCCTTCACGGCCAAGGACTGCACCTGCGTGTACGCCAAGGTGGTGGACGAGAACCTCGAGCTGGCGCTGGACGTGCTCAGCGACATGGTGAGAAACTCCTCCTTCGACGCGGCCGAGCTGGAGAAGGAAAAGGGCGTGGTGCTGGAGGAAATCGCCATGACCGAGGACGAGCCCGAGGATCTGGTGAGCGAGCTGAGCATGGACGCGCACTACGGCGACCAGCCGCTGGCCTGGCCCATCCTGGGCCCGGCGGACAACGTGCGCGCCTTTACCCCGGACACGCTGCGCGCCTATCGCGACCGCATGTACCGCCCCGAGTGTACGGTGCTGGCGGTGGCGGGCAACTATGACTGGGACAGCCTGCTCGAGCTGTGCAATCGCTTCTTCGGCTCCTGGCAGCCCACCGGGCAGGCGCAGCCCGCCTTTCAGGCGCTCCCCGCCTCCCCCCGCGTCCTGCGCCGCGAAAAGGACATCGAGCAGCTGCACCTCACTCTCTCCTATCCCGGCTTCGGCCAGAACACCGACGAGGTCTATCCGGTCTCGATCCTGAGCAACATACTGGGCGGCGCGATGAGCTCCCGCCTGTTCCAGAAAATTCGCGAGGAGAGCGGCATGGCCTACTCGGTCTATTCCTACCCGCTGTTCTACACCGGAACGGGCCTTTTGGGCGTCTACGCGGGCACCAGTCCCCAGCACGCGCCCGCCGTCGTGCGCCTGATTCGCCAGGAGATCGACAAGCTGGCCGCCGAGGGCGTGACGCAGAAGGAATTCGAGCAGACCCGCGCGCAGCTCAAGAGCAGCTATGTGCTGGGCCAGGAGAGCGCCTCGGCCCGCATGAACGCGCTGGGCCGGAGGATGCTGCTCATGGGCGATATCCAGACCGAAGACGACGTGCTCCGCAGGCTCAACGAGATCCAGTTTGACGAGGTCAACCGCGTGCTGCGCGAGATCTTCGAGAAGCCCTGCGCGGCGGCGCTGGTGGGGCAGGGCGCGAACACGCTCGACCTGTCCCCCTTTGAAGCGAAATGAAGATCAAGAAAAAAACCATGCGCCGCGACGAGTGGCGCGGGATTTCAGAGAAAACCTTTCGGCAGACCGCCTTTGACGGGCCCGGCTTTTCGGGCGCGGTGGGGCTTCTGTGCATCCGGCGCGCGCACAGGCCGCTCTACGTGGGCGAGGAAAGGCTATGCGTGGTCGGGGAGGGCGTGTCCTGGCTGGAGCTGGCCCCGAGGGACGATTACTGGTTCATCACCGCCATGTTCGACCCGCAGGGGCGGCTGTTCGAGTATTACATCGACCTGACCGACGGCACGCACATCGAGCCGGACGGAAGCGTCTGGTTTCACGACCTGTTTCTGGACGTGATCATGACCCGCGGCAAGGCCCCCCGCCTGGAGGACGCGGACGAGCTGCGCCAGGCGCTGTGCGAAGGCCTGATCACCCAGGCCCAGTACGACCGCACCCTCGAGGTGGGCAATCGCCTGCTCGAGGGTCTGCGCACCCGCGAGGACGAGCTGCGCGCCTTCTGCGAGGCGCGGCGGCGAGAGCTCCTTGGGGGAACGGGGGTTACGCTGGGGAGGCCGCCTTTTTGAAAAAGGCGCCTCCCCAGACCTCTCCCGGAAAACACTTTGATCCGCGTAAGCGGAGTACGGCATAGAGAGGCAATTCCCCGAATGCAGCGTGGGTTGAGGCGCACGCTACGGCAAACGTCCTCTCACAAACAAGGCACACCCCCCTCAGCCGCCATAAATCAGAGCGGCCGGTCGGCGGGGCCGACGGCCACTTGCTGCCGCCGGTTCTGGCGACGAATTCGGGAACCATTAATTGGAGTTCCCGAATTCTGCGAATCCGCAAGATTCCTTGCGGATTACCGGCCGGGCTGTGCCCGGCGCCACTGGAAACCTCGGGAAGGGAGTACAGAGCAGCCTGCACATAACCCCTCCGCCTGCTTTGCGGCGACTGAGTGATTGGCAGAACCGACAGCCACTGGAAACCGCAAGAAAGACTGGCACAGAGCGGTCTGCACATAGCCCCTCCGCCTGCTGCGCAGCCACCTCCCCTTTCCGGAGAGGCTTTCGGTCTGCGCCGGCGCGTGACGCAGCAGGTGACTGAGGGGCCGGCAGACTGAGCCTGCGCCCCGCAGAAAGGGCGTTTTACGCGAAAGAGGTATACTGATGAAGCCTGAATACGATTTCCTGGCCGGGCAGCTGGCCGAATACCGCCCGGTGAACGAGCAGGAGGCCTGCGACCGGGCGCTGATGCTGCGCTTTCTCGAGGAG
>CAKUFB010000288.1 GCA_934647145.1 uncultured Clostridia bacterium | reverse complement strand
CTCTTGTGGGGCAGCGGCTACGAGTCTTCCGACCGCGAAGAATCTGGAGGCTCTGATCTATGGCCGACAGATTCGTTTGGCCGGCGCCAGCAGTTGGCCGTCGGCCCTGCCGACCTTACGCCATCCGGTCGGAAAGGCGGGCGCCGCCCAGCAGGTGGAAATGCAGGTGCTTGACGGACTGAGCCGCCTCCTCGCCGCAGTTGGTAATCAGGCGGAACTGCTCCACCCCGGCGGCCTCGGCCACCCTGGGCAGGGCGCGCATGACGGCATCGATCGTCTCGGGCGCGGTCTTCGCGGCCTCGAGCACGTTTTCCACATGCTTTTTGGGCACGATGAGCACGTGTACCGGCGCCTGAGGATTGATGTCCTTAAAGGCGAAGACGTTCTCGTCCTCATAGACCTTGCCGCTGGGGATTTCCCCGGCGATAATCTTGCAAAACAGGCAATCGCACATTACGGAATACACCTCCCGTCGTATCATCTCGCGCTCACTCCGCAAAGAGCAGCGCACCGTCGGCGCGCGCGATGCGAACGGTCTTCATTTCGCCCGGCTGCGCCTGAGCGCGCACGCGCACGTAGGTTCTGGTATAGCCTTCGCACAGGCCGTCCCCGGCAGGCTGCTCAAAGAGCACCTCCGCGTCCTGTCCGATCAGTTCTTTGGCGTAGGAAGCCTCCAATTTGTTCCCGAGCGCGATCAATTCCCGCGCGCGGCTGTTCTTGACGGCCTGCGGCACCTGATTGGGCATCCGGTCGGCCAGCGTGCCCGAGCGGCGCGAATACGGGAAGACGTGAATGCGCGCGAAGGCGACCCTCTCGACGAAGCGCAGCGTCTCGGCGGCCTCCTCGTCGGTTTCGCCCGGAAAGCCGCACAAAACGTCGGTCGTCAGCGCGCAGCCCGGCATGTACTGCCTGAGCAGCTCGACCGCGCGCAGGTATTCCTGGGCGGTGTAGCGGCGCCTCATCCGGGCGAGCACCGCGTCGCTGCCGCTCTGAAGCGACAGGTGAAACTGCGGGCACAGCCGGGGCATCTCCGCCAGCGCCCGGCAGAAGTCCTCGGTCACCACCACCGGCTCCAGCGACCCCAGGCGCACCCGATCCACCCCGGGCGCGTCGTGCACGGCCCGGATCGCGTCGATCAGCCGCTCGCCCCGCTCCCGGCCGTAGCTGGCCAGGTGAATGCCGGTGACGATCAGCTCGCGATAGCCCGCCTTTGCCAGCCGCCCGGCCTCCTCGCGCACCTGCTCAAGCGGCATCGAGCGCACCGGCCCGCGCACCGCCGGAATCACGCAGTAGGCGCACCAGCGGTCGCAGCCCTCCTGAATCTTCATCACGGCGCGGGTTTTGCCCTCGTGCCGGTTCACGCACAGGTGCTCAAACGGCGCGTCCTTCAGCCCGCCGACCGCGCAGATCACGCGGTTTTCGGCCGCGGCCTGCTCGTAAAGCGACACCACCTGCCCCCGCTGCCGGGTGCCGATCACCAGCCGCACCCCGGGCAGAAGCACCTTCTCCGCGTCCCGCTGGGCCAGACAGCCGCACACGATCAGGTCGCTTTCCGGGCGCTCCCGGTGCAATCGGCGAATTAGCTTGAGCGACTTCTGGTCGCCCGTGCCGGTCACGGTGCAGGTATTGACCAGGTATACGTCCGCCTCGCCCTCAAAGGGCACGTGCGCGTAGCCGGCCGCCTCGAACAGCTCCAGCATCGCCTCGGTGTCGTACTGGTTCACCTTGCAGCCCAGCGTATGTACCGCAATCGTCTTCATATGTCTCCCCACAGGCTCATGGCCAGCGCCACCGCCGCCACGGCCGCCGTCTCGGTTCTCAGGATGCGCGGCCCCAGCGTGACCGCCTCGCCCGCCATCCCGGCGATTTCCTCGGGCGAAATGCCTCCCTCCGGGCCGATCACGATCGCCAGGTCGCGCGCGTTCGGATGCTTTTCGTGCAGCGCGCGCAGGTTCACGCCCCGCGCCTCCTCCCAGGGCACGATCACCAGATCGTGCTCGCGAAGGCGGGAAAGCGCCTGCTTCCAGCTCATTGCGGGCAGGATCTCGGGCACGCGCCCCCGGCCGCACTGCTTAGCCGCCTCCAGCGCGATGCGGGAAAGCCGCTCGGCCTTCTTCGCCGCTTCCTTGCCCTCTGCCTTCGCCACGCACCGGGACATCGCGACCGGAACCAGCCGGCACGCGCCCAGCTCGGTGATCTTCTGGGTGATGAAGTCCAGCTTGTCGGCCTTGGGCAGACCCTGATACAGCGTCACGCGCACCGGCGGCTCGGTATCGGGCAGGCGGCTTTCCACGCGAACCGCCGCCTCCGACCTGTCCGCGACCGTCACCACCGCCGAAAAGCGCGCGCCCTCGCCGTTAAACACCTCGACCTCGTCCCCCGCGCGCAGGCGAAGCACGCGGAGGGCGTGCGCCGCCTCCTCGGGCGGGAGGGTCAGCTCCTGGCCGGGCGCGTAGCTCCCCGGCACGCAGAAGCGGTGCATACTACGCCCTGCGGGCGCAGATGGCCGTCCACTCGCCCTGATTGCGCACGTCGAGATCCTGATAGCCCGCGTCCTCCAGCGCCGAAATGACCTCGTCCTGACGCTCGCGCGCGATGCCCGAGCAAATAAACAGGCCGTTCTTTTTGATGTGCGCCCTGACCGGCTCGGCCAGCATGCAGATCACGTCGGCGATGATGTTGGCGATGACCACGTCGGCCACCTCGTCCACCGCCTCGAGCAGGTCGCCCTCGCGCGCGACGATCCTGTCCGTCAGGCCGTTGAGCGCAATGTTGTCCCGCGCCACGCGCACCGCCACCGGGTCGATGTCGATGGCCAGCACGTCCCGCGCGCCCATGTAGGCCGCGGCGATGGCCAGTATGCCCGTTCCCGTGCCCACGTCGATCACCCGGTCGCCGCTCTTTACGTACTGCTCGGCCAGCGCCACGCACATGCCGGTGGTCTCGTGGGTGCCGGTTCCAAAGGCCATGCCCGGGTCGATCTCGAGAACCTGGTCGCCCTCCTTCGCCAGGTAGTGCTCCCAGGTGGGCTTGACCACGAAGCGCGACCCCAGGCGGAAGGGCTTGTACTGGCTCTTCCAGTTCTCCGCCCAGTCCTCGTCGTCAATCGAGGAAACCTCCAGCGTCAGCTTGCCCTTGTCAAAGCCCACGTCCAGCTTCGACAGCCTGGCCAGCGACTCCCGCACGTGCGCGATCATGTCCTGCGCGCGCTCGTCCCCCGCGATGTAGGAGGATACCAGCACGTCCTCGTCCATGCGCAGCGCAATCGATTCGTCAAGAATGTCCCACTGGCCCTCCGGCCGCTGGTTGAGCGCGACGTCGTTCCTGTCCTCGATCATCGCCCCGTTGATGCCCAGCTCCATCAGCAGCGCCGTCACCAGCTCCGCACCCCCGGTCGTCGTGCGGATCGTCATCTTGATCCAGTTCATCTCGAAAAATCCTCCTCGTCCGGACAAAGCGTGTCAAATTCATTGCAGTATTATAGCACACCTTCGCCCCCATGACAATCCCGCGCGTTTTAAGAAAACGGCAAGCGCCGGCGGTTTTGACGGGCGGCCCTTCTCTTGGGAAGGTTCATCGGGCGCGGCAGCTGGGGGAGGCTCTCGGAATTACACCGGCCTTGCGGTAGAAGAGGCGATAGCTGGGGGAGGCTCCGCTTCGCTTCGCGCTCCCCCAGACCCCCCACCGAA
>CAKUFB010000287.1 GCA_934647145.1 uncultured Clostridia bacterium | reverse complement strand
ATGATCACCGGCGCTGCGCAGATGGACGGCGCGATCCTGGTCGTGTCCGCTGCGGACGGCCCGATGCCCCAGACCCGTGAGCACATCCTGCTGGCCCACCAGGTCGGCGTGCAGTACATCATCGTGTTCCTGAACAAGACCGACATGGTCGACGATGACGAGCTGCTCGAGCTGGTCGAGATGGAGGTTCGCGAGCTGCTGAGCAGCTACGAGTTCCCGGGCGACGATCTGCCGATCATCCGCGGCTCCGCGCTGAAGGCTCTGGAGTACGTGATGAACGGCGGCGAGGACGTGGACAACGCGCCCGAGTGCAAGTGCATTTTCGAGCTGATGGAGGCTGTCGACAGCTACATTCCGGATCCGGAGCGCGACACCGACAAGCCCTTCCTGATGCCTGTTGAAGACGTGTTCTCCATCACCGGCCGCGGCACCGTGGCGACCGGCCGTGTGGAGCGCGGTATGGTGAAGGTTTCCGACACCGTGGAAATCGTTGGTCTGAGCACCGAGAAGAAGACCACCGTCGTGACCGGCGTTGAGATGTTCCGCAAGCTCCTGGACTTCGCGGAGGCG
This sequence comes from uncultured Clostridia bacterium, assembly GCA_934647145.1. Lineage (GTDB taxonomy): Bacteria > Bacillota > Clostridia > Christensenellales > Aristaeellaceae > CAKUFI01. The sequence goes on along the minus strand of CAKUFB010000287.1, from coordinate 3,135 downwards.
GGCGACAACATCGGCGTGCTGCTGCGCGGCATTCAGCGCAACGAGATCGAGCGCGGCCAGGTTCTGGCGAAGCCCGGTTCGATTCATCCGCACACCCACTTCATCGGCCAGGTGTACGTGCTGACCAAGGAAGAAGGCGGCCGTCATACCCCCTTCTTCAACGGCTATCGTCCTCAGTTCTACTTCCGTACGACGGACGTGACCGGTAACATCAAGCTGCCCGATGGCATCGAGATGGTTATCCCGGGCGACAACATCGACATGGAAGTCACCCTGATCACCCCCATCGCCTGCGAAGTCGGCCTGCGTTTCGCTATCCGTGAAGGCGGCCGTACCGTCGGTTCCGGCGTCGTGACCAAGATCCTCGAGTAATCCGGACTTCCCGAATTGCTTGCACAATGGGTTGGAGCGGGCTTTAACCCGCTCCGCCTTTTTGTTGAGGCGGGCAGACCGGCTCTATGTTATAACTGGTAAAAATCCGCGCAAACACGGTTGACAATCGGGCCGGAATATGGTAAAGTATATAGGCATGCCTGAGAAGTATGCACTGCGTTTGCCCAAACTCTATATAACAGGAGGTGTCAAGCATGGCATCTGATAAGCGTGTTAAGGTTACGCTGGCCTGCACCGAGTGCAAGCAGCGCAATTATAATACCATCAAGAACAAGAAGAACGACCCGGATCGCCTGGAGATGAGCAAGTACTGCCGCTTCTGCAAGAAGCACACTGCGCACAAGGAAACCCGATAATCACCTAGCGAAATTGGCTGCAAGGATGTGAATCAAATGGCCACGACTACCACGAAGAAAGAAAACAAGGGCAACTTCTTTGCCAAGGTGGGCGGCTTCTTCAAGCGGATCGGTCTGTCGATCTATAACAGCCTGAAGGACATGATCGCCGAGATGAAGAAGGTCACCTGGCCCACGAAGTCGGCTTTGATCAACTACACCCTGGTGGTGCTTGCGTTCATCGTCGCGATGGGCATTGTCGTCTTTGTGATCGACAGCGGCGCGGCTGCCCTCGTGCAGCTGATCACCAAGTAATCGGGAGTTGCAATATGGCTGATCAACCTGAAACCGCCCAGTGGTATGTGGTGCATACCTACTCAGGTTATGAAAACAAGGTCAAGGTGAATCTTGAGAAATCCGTTGAGAACAACGGCCTGCAGCACCTGATTCAGGAAGTCGCGATTCCGATTGAAGAGGTTGAAGAGATCCGTAACGGCAAGCGCCATACGGTTCAGCGCAAAATCTTCCCCGGCTATGTCATGGTTAAGATGATCATGACGGATGAGGCATGGTATATCGTGCGCAACACGCGCGGCGTGACCGGCTTTGTGGGCCCGGGATCCCGTCCGATTCCGTTGAGCGACCCCGAAATCGAGGCCAGCATCAACAGAACCGCCGTCAGCATTGATATTGCGGTGGGCGAAGACGTCCGCGTGCTGTCCGGTCCGCTGGAGGATCAGGTGGGCAGGGTGACGGACATCGACACCATTCGCCAGAAGATCAGTGTCGTTGTTTCCATGTTCGGCCGCGACGTGCCTGTCGAGCTTGATTACGATCAGGTTCAGCGCGTCGGATAACCGTCTGGCCGAAAGAACGCTTGATTATCCCCGCCCGCGCGGGGTTTTCAGGAAGTGGGAGGGACGCAGGCGCGTTCCGCTACACCACATACGATTAAGGAGGAAGTCCCTATGGCAAAGAAAGTCACTGCGCTTATCAAGCTGCAGGTCAATGCCGGTAAAGCGACCCCCGCGCCGCCTATCGGTCCCGCGCTGGGTCAGCACGGCGTGAACATCCCCGGCTTCTGCAAGGAGTTCAACGATCGTACGGCCAAGCAGATCGGTCTGGTCATCCCGGTAGTTATTACCGTTTATCAGGACCGTTCGTTCACCTTCATCACCAAGACGCCCCCGGCCGCCGTTCTGATCAAGAAGGCCTGCGGTCTGGAGCACGCTTCCGGCCGTCCCAACCGCGACAAGGTGGCCAAGATCACCAAGGCGCAGGTCAAGGAGATCGCCGAGCTGAAGATGCCCGACCTCAACGCGGCCAGCGTCGAGGCGGCTATGAGCATGGTCGCGGGCACCGCCCGTTCCATGGGTGTCGAAGTCGTAGACTGACGGTTATAGATAGTGGGAGGACTGAGCGCCGATTGTACCACGAGGAGGATAAAAATGAGCAAAGGCAAGAAATATATCGACAGCGCCAAGCTGATCGACTCCACCAAGCAGTATGATCCCGAGGAGCTCGTCGCGCTGGTCAAGCAGACCGCGAAGGCCAAGTTCGATGAGACCATCGAGGTTTCCCTGCGCCTGGGCGTTGACCCCCGCCACGCGGACCAGCAGGTTCGCGGCACCGTCGTGCTGCCCAACGGCACCGGCAAGACCGTGTCCGTCCTGGTCATCGCGAAGGGCGAGAAGGCCAATGAGGCCGCTGCCGCAGGCGCGGACTTCGTGGGCGCCGAGGACATGATCGCCAAGATTCAGGGCGGCTGGTTCGGCTTCGACGTGTGTATCGCCACGCCCGACATGATGGGTCTGGTCGGCCGTCTGGGCCGCGTCCTGGGCCCCAAGGGCCTGATGCCCAACCCGAAGACCGGCACCGTGACCATGGACGTCGCCAAGGCCGTCCAGGAGAGCAAGGCCGGTAAGGTCGAGTATCGCGTGGACAAGACCGCCATCATCCACTGCCCCATCGGCAAGGCTTCCTTCACCGAGCAGCAGCTCTCTGAGAACCTGCGCACCCTGATGGACGCGGTCATCAAGGCCAAGCCCGCCACTGCGAAGGGCACCTACATCCGCTCCGCGGTCGTGTCCAGCACCATGGGCCCCGGCATCAAGCTCAACACCCTGAAGTTCTGATTCATTCGAAAGCGCGGTTCCTCCGGAGCCGCCCTTCCCACGAACGCTCTGTTCGTTCGCAAATTCTTGCACATGCAAAAGCCTTCCCGTTTTATCGGGAAGGCTTTTCAGCTTGTCAAAAAAGGTTTTGACAAGCTGGTGGACGGGGAAGCAAGCTCCCCCGCCAGGTGCCGCGCCTCAAATCTACGATTTGAGCGTCGGCAGTTTCGCCAAAGGCGAAACCTGAAAACCCAAAGGGTTTTCAGCCTCCCTGCCACCCTCACCAGTTTTTG
>CAKUFB010000286.1 GCA_934647145.1 uncultured Clostridia bacterium | reverse complement strand
CATGCTCTTAAACCACCTGCTCGCGTAGCTTCTCGGCAGGCCGGGCATGCGCTCGCCGTCGGCCGGGAAGGTCACGGCCAGTCTGCCCAGCCCGTCGTAGCACTCCAGCATCGGCCGCAGCTGCACCTTCATGCCCTTTTCGTGGATATAGTCGATGATCTCCAGCAGCTCCAGGTCGTTCGGCGTGTGTTCGAAGTCGCGGAACTGCCGGGTCGCGGCGAAGCTCTCCTGCATCACCGTCGCCACCACGCACACCCACTTCACGCCGGTCTTCGCCATCTCGTCCACCTCGCGAAAGGCCGCGGGCGAGGAATAGTAGCCGTTTCGCGCGTAGAATCCGAACGTCACGCCGCAGTGCAGCTCGCCGAGGGCGATGCGCTTGTCCATGATCCCTTCTCCTCTCGTTCGCGCCGGAGCGCGTATCTGCCGCCAGTATACCCTCGCGCGGCGCGCCTGTCAAGCGAATCTGGATAAACGTTTCTCTTTTTTCGAAAATCAAAAGAGACATCGGTCTGTTATCGCATTGTCGAAACAGACTTCAGTCTCTTTTTGCGTGATAAGCGCAACCGCCGTGCAGAGAACCGCCCGCGCCGCACAGCGTAAGCGCCCTCAGCGCGCTCGCCAGCCTTTTCATGCGCCTCTCCTTCCCTCATCCCGGCAGCGACAGCCGCGCCGTACCCCGGGTCAGCTCGGCGTGCGGATAGAGATCGCCTGTCGCCCGGAGCCTGTCCAGAAACGCTCCCACTTCATTTCGAAGGCCGTCCAGCGTCTCCAGCCGGTTGACCCGCGACTGCAAATCGGGCAGTCCGCTCAGCCCGTCCAGGTACCACGGCGCGACCTTGCGCATGCGCACCACCGCCGTGCGCTCCTCGTGAATCAGGCAGGCATATTTCGCGTGCCGAAGCAGCAGTTCGCACCGCTCCCCCGCGTCCCGCGGGCGAATGGATTCTCCCGCCTCGAGCCGCCGCGCGTCCTCGAAGATCCAGGGCCGCGTCAGCGCCGCGCGGCCGATGCTGACTAACTCCGCGCCCGTCTTCTCCAAAAACGGCCGCACGTCCTCCGGCCCCTTCACCCCGCCGTTGGCAACGCCCTCTCCGCCGAATGCGGCGATTGCCCGCCGGATGCCCTCGCAGTCGGCCTCGCCGCCGTAAAACTGCGTGCGCGTTCTGCCGTGCACGGTCAGGCGCGACACGCCCTCTTCCCGCGCGATTTCGGCGATTTCGGGCGCGTTTTCATGCGCCTCGTCCCAGCCCAGCCGGATTTTCAGGTGCAGCAGCAGATCGGTGCTCCCCTTCACCGCGCGCAGGATCTCCCGCGCCCTTTCCGGATGGCCCATCAGCGCGCAGCCCGAGCCGCCGGTCACCACCTTGCGCGCGGGACAGCCCATGTTGACCTCGATCGCGTCGAACCGGCGCATGTCCGTCACCCGCTCGGCGCACACCGCCATCTCGCGCGCAACCCTGCCGATCAGCTGCACGGACAGCCATTTTTCCCCCGGCAGGCGGCAGAGCGTCTCCTCGATCTGGCCGAGTTTCCTGCGCGTCGCGGCGTAGGTGCCGGTCTCGATCATCTCCGTGACCGCGCCGCCCGCGCCGTACTCAAAGCAGATCAGGCGAAACGCCGCGTCGGTCAGCCCCTGCATCGGGGCCAGCAGCATTTCACTCATGGCCTTTGTACCAGCCGGGCGTCAGCGCGCGCATGCCGTCGTACCAGTCAAGCACCTGACGCGTCTGCAGGGTCATCACGTCGATCTCCTCCTGCCCGAAGGGAATCGCCCAGGGCACGCTGGAGAGCTGATTGGCCGCGATATACAGCCTGAGCAGGCGAAAAAAGGCCTCCCCCGGCGCGCCGCCGAAGTAGCCGTTGATGTAGCCGCTGGCATAGGCCGCGCTGGCCTGCGCGCACCACACCACCCGGTTGAATTCCTCCCACGGGTCGCCGTAGTCCCAGCGGTTGAAGTCGATCACGCCCAGCCGGCCCTTTTCGTCCACCACCTGGTTGCCCACGTGGTAGTCCCCGTGCTGAAAGCACTGCGGCCTGCCGAACAGCAGCTCTCTTCCCTCGTCCACGCACGCAATCAGCGCGTCCCGCCCCGGAATCTCCACCGGGCAGCCGAGCCACAAGGGGCGCTTTCGGTCGAGCTTTTTTGAAAAGCGCTCGCCCCAGTCGGGCAGGCCTTCGGGCGCGGGAATCGAGTGAATGCGCCGGAGCAGCTCGCCCGCCTCGATCCCCAGCCGGTATTTTTCAGGCTCGGTCATCCGCGCAAGCGCCTTCTCCGCGTCCTCGCCGTCAATCCAGGTCATCAGCAGGCACGCGCCGTCCGTACACTCGATCCACTCGAGCGGCCGGGAGAAGTTGCCCTCCACCCCGTCCAGCCGGTGTATGGCCTCGAACTCGCGCCGCTTTTTCTCCTCCTGACCGGCCATCGCGCGGCGAAGCAGCAGCCTTTCCCCGCTCTTTGCGGTCACGAGGTACTTTTCGTCCTCAGACCAGCCCCTGTTCAGTTTTTCGGCGCGCCACCCGCGCGAGGCGATCAGCTGCTCAAGCGTCATCTCAGCCCTCCGCCAGCGCGTCGAACAGGTGCGGGTCGACGTTTCGCGCCCAGGTAAGAATCTCCTGTCCGTACAGCAGCGCCGCCGCCGCGCACAGCGCAAGGAAAATCAGCGTCAGCAGAATCATCGCCACGCTGAAGGTGCGCCTGGACGGCCGCCGGGCCACGAACGCCCACACGATCCACAGGATAAGGTTCAGCCCCGGAATGCACGAGAGCACGATCGTGCCCATCCAGCCGAGCACGGAAACCCTTTTGTAGCCTGCGCTGCGGCTCTCCTCCAGCGCCTCGTCGATTGCCTCCAGCGTTCTTTCCGCGTTCGTCATGCCCTGCCTCCCAAATTATTGTAAGATTTTTGCCATAATTATGGAACCGGATTCCATTTTCTGTGTCTAATATTATACAGGACATTTGCCGACCGGTCAAGTGGTATACGCCACTGCCAACTTTTTCTTGTGGGAGGTAGCTCATGCAAAGAAAACTGCGCGTATCCCTGCTCATGCTTCTCGTGCTGGCGCTGGCCAGCGTGTTCGCGCCCGGCGCGCTGGCCGCGCCCGCCCCAAGCGCCGTGCGCATCGCGACCGACGCGGACGTCGGCACCCCCGAACAGCTCAAACAGGCTCAGGTGGACGCCATCTGGGACATGGCGGATCGGGAAAACCTGCCGCTGTCCGCCCGCGTGTATCCGTCCGGCGCCAGTCAGCAGGTTCGCTGGTACACGTCCGACCGCAAAATTGCCACGGTCAGCGCCTCCGGCCTGGTCACCCCCCGCGCGCGCGGCACGGTCACCATCGAGGCCCGCTCCCGCAGCGACAGGAACCGCAAGGATACCTTCGTCGTGAAGATCGTCAACAGCGACCTGCCCGACCGTATCCAGCTCAACGCCTCGAAGCTGAGCCTCTATCGCTTCGATACCTTCCAGCTGCGCCCGACCGTGCTGCCCGCTTCGGCCGTCAAAAAGGGCGTGGCCTACAAGAGCAGCAAAAGCGCAGTCGCCTCGGTCTCAAAGACCGGCCTGATCACCGCGAAAAAGGCGGGCACGGCCACGATCACCTGCTACTCGACCGCCGATAAGACGGTGCTCGCCACCCTCTCCGTCTCGGTCGCGCAGAAGGCCTCGCCCACCTCGATCATCCTCACCCCCGCCGATACCGG
>CAKUFB010000285.1 GCA_934647145.1 uncultured Clostridia bacterium | reverse complement strand
GAACGGCGCGCGCCTCCCCGCACCCCACCCACGGCTCCAAAGGAGCCGCAAGGAAGCGATTCCCTGAAGGGAATCGCTCATGAACGGGCGGCGTTGCCGCCCGTGGGGTTCCGCGCCGCTGCGCGGCGCGGAACGGCCCGGCGCGCACTGCGCGCCGGGCCCCGGGGTGGGGGCTTCGGGGGAGGGGCGCAATGCGCCCCTCCCCCGCCCCGCTGCGCGGCCTGGAACGCCCGACGCGCAGTGCGCGCCGGGCTGGGGTGGGGTTTCAGGGGAGGGGCACAATGCGCCCTTCCCCACCCCTCGGGCGGCAATGCCGCCCGAGGGAAACAGCAAAGCGAGGAGCCTTCCGAATAGAAGGCTCCTCGCTTTGGTCTTGTCTTGATCAAATCTCGGGAGTGCGGATCAGGAACTGCACGCTGCCTGTCATCTCGGCGGACTTGCCGGCGTAGGACTGATAGTCCTCCATCAGGCTGCTCACTGCCTTTGCACGATCGACCAGCTGCTCCAGGTCGTCGTTGATCAGGCTCAGGATCTTGCTGACCGCCTCGTCGTTGAATCGCTTCAGTCCGTCGTACAGCTCGCCCGAACCGTCGGCCAGCTTCTGCGCGCCCTCAGTCGCGTCGCCCACCGCGTCGGTGTAGGCCAGCACGCCTTCATAGAAGCTCTTCATGCTGTCCAGCGTCTCCTTGAGGGTGGTCAGGGACTGATAGCTCTCGCTCTGCACGCCGTTCTCGGCCTTGGCCTTCTCGACGGTCTCCTTGAAGGTATCCGTTTCGCGCTGCTCGGCGATATTCTTCTCGATCGCCTCCTGCGCCTCCTTGCCCTTCATCTGCTCGGCCAGGTTGGTTTCGATGATTCCCTTGACCTTGTTGGAGGCCATCTGCTCGGTCACGTTCTTGTCGATGGTCTTCTTGACGTTGTCGGAGGCCATCTGCTCGGTCACGTTCTGATCGATGGTCTTCCTGACCGTGTCGGAGGCCATCTGCGCGTTGTAGTTCTGCTCGATGGTCTTCTTGATCGCGTCGGAGGCCATCTGATCCTCGACGTTCTTGCTGATGGTCGCCTTTACAGTATCGGTCGCCATCTGGCTGTTCACGGCGGACGCGAGCAGCGCGTCGCGGTTCTTGAGCTGCTCCTGCTCGGCGGCGGCAATCTGCTGCTGCACCGCGTCGGAAGCCATGTTCTGGTCGATCAGGCCCTGTACGGTTTCCTCCACCTTGGCGGAAATCTCATCCTGCTTGCCGGAGAGCAGCTGGGAAGTCGCCTGCTCGACATAGGCGGCGAGCTGCTCGGCGCTCATGCTCTTCTTCTGCTCGTCGGTCAGGGAGGCCTCGACCTGCGCCTTGATGGCGGCGCGGTAGGATTCAGTCACCTGAGAAGTCACGGCGTCCTTCTGGGCGTTCACCTGGCTGGTCACGGCCGCCTTGACGGTCTCGACCACCTTCTGATGGATCTGATCGTTCAGCGCCGCGTCCACCTGGGCGCTCACCTGAGCGCGGACGGCGTCCGTCACCTTGGACTCGACCTGGGCGCGCACAGCCGCGTTGACCTTGCTGCGCACCTCCTTGCCCACGGCCTCTTCCACAGCCGCAGTTACCTGCTGACGGGCCGCATCCTCCACCTGCTTGACGACCTCGGCGCGCACGGCCTCTTCGACCTTCTTTGCGACCTCGGTGCGGACGGCTTCGGTCACCTTTTCAGTCAGCTGTTCGCCGGCCTGGCGCTCGACCTCGGCCTCGGCGGTCTCGAGCAGCTCCTTCTGGATGCGGGCGATTTCATCCGCGTAGTTATCCAGGGTCAGCTCGTTCAGGGCGATATTGTACTGCTCGAAGGTATCGCGCTTGCCCTCCAGCGTCTGGTTGGCGGTGGAAAGCACGGTGTCCAGCACCTGCCTGGCCGCGTCGGCCAGCGTGTCGCTGTTGCCGTCCAGTTCAAGCAGGCCGTCTGCCAGCTCCCTGTTGCCGTCCCTGAGCTGCAGCGCGCCGTCCAGCAGCTGGTTCATCGCGTCGCTCAGCTCGTTCGTCAGGTCGTCCACGTCCAGCTCCTTGTCCAGCTCGGTCTCGTCGAGCGTCTGGAACAGCGCGTTGGTGGCGGCGGTATAGCTGCCGGAGAGCGTGAAGCTGGTCACATCGGCGGTGATCTGCGCGCCGGTGGGGATTTCCATGTCGATCTTCTCTTCGATCTCGTCATTGGACAGATCGAGCGCGTCGTGCAGGCCGGGAAGACCCCAGGTCACGATCAGCTTCCTGTCGCCCACCTCGACCAGGCGGCCGTGTGTGACCTCGACGTTCTGGAACACGTCGCCGTCGATCAGCATCACGGTGGCCATCAGGAAGGGCACGGGCAGCTCGAGTTCTTCGCCGTTCACGGTCGCCCTGCCGGTCAGATTGGAGGCGTACTCCACATCCATGACCAGATGACCGCTCTTGCCGGCCAGCTCCTCGGGAGTGACTGCCTGGCCGTCCAGCGTGTACTTCACGGTCATGCCGACCGGCAGCTCCTCTTCAGAGGTGCCCTGATAGGTGATCGACGCGCCGTCGGCCTTCCACACCAGCACGCCGTTTTCCTCGGTATAGGTTTCCTCGCCGGAGACGTTTTCGATGTCCTTGAGGCGGCTCTCGTCCCTCAGCTCGGCCTCGGCGTTTTTGTTGGTCAGCCGCTCGCTGACGATAATCCGCTGCGCCGCGCCGGCCGCGTCGGCCAGCACATAGACCGTTTCCTTCTTATCCACCGTATCGGCCAGCGCGCAGGGCGCCATGGAAAGCACCATCACCAGCGCCAGCAGCCAGGCCATCATGCGGGAAATACGCTTGCTCATATTCTTTTCCTCCTTGATCGTTCTTGAAGGTTACGCTTTTTTCTTCATGCCCAGGGTGGTCGCGCGAATCAGTCCGTCGCACAGCATGAGCAGCGCGGGCAGGATAAAGATGACGCACAGCATGCTCACCACGGCGCCGCGGGCCATCAGCATGCACATGGAGCTGATGATGTCGATGTCAGAGTACACAGCCACGCCGAAGGTGGCGGCGAACAGCCCCATGCCGCTGACGATGATCGACGGGATGGAGGTGGACAGCGCGGTCGCCACCGCGTCGCGCTTGCTCGCGCCCGACGCGCGCTCGCTCTTGTAGCGGGTGGTCATCAGGATGGCGTAGTCCACGGTCGCGCCCAGCTGAATGGTGCTGATGCAGATCGGGGCGATAAAGGGCAGCGACTGGCCCAGATAGTGCGGCAGGCCCAGGTTGATGAAGATGGCCAGCTCGATGACCGCGATCAGCAGGAAGGGCAGGCTCAGGCTCTTCTCCACCAGCAGGATGATCACGAAAATGGCGAGTATCGACACGGCGTTGACCACTTCGAAGTCGTGGCCGGTGGTCTCGATCATGTCCTTCATGCAGGGGCCCTCGCCGATCAGCATGCCGCCCTCGTCGTATTTCTTGAGGATGGCGTTGAGCTGACTGATCTGCTCGTTGACCTGATCGCTGGCGACGCGGTACTCGGAGTTGATCAGCATCAGCTCCCAGCGGTCGGACTTGAGCAGGCTCATGACTGACTCGGGAATCATTTCGTCGGGCACCTCCGCGCCGATCAGGGAGCGCAGACCCAGCACGTACTTGACGCCGTCCACCTGCTCCATTTCCTTGATCATCCGCTGCGTCCGGGCGGCGGACAGGTTCGCGTCCACCAGCACCATGTGGGTGGAGGCGATAT
>CAKUFB010000284.1 GCA_934647145.1 uncultured Clostridia bacterium | reverse complement strand
GGGGTGGGGGCTCGGGGGAGGGGGCGCGCAGCGTCCCCTCCCCCGCCCCGCGGCGGCGCAGCCGCCGCGCCCTGGGTGTATAAAAGAGAAGCCTTTTCGCAGAATCCGATAAAAAAACAGGGGCGCTCTTGCGAAGGCGTGAAAGAGCGGCTATAATACTTTTGAACAAACACATGGAGGGGACGCGCATGCAGCTTTCCGAGCTTGCCTATTGCCCGATCGGTCAGATTCAGCTGAGGTATCTGAACCTGCGGCGCTTTGTGTCGCCAGACAACTCGCGGGTGCATCAGGAATTCGGCGAGCCGTACATGCGGCTGGTCTATATCGTGCGCGGCAGAGCCGTGTTCGAGGCGGACGGCGCGCAGTTTGAGGCGGGCGACTGCTCGCTGGTCTACATTCCCCGGAACACCGAATACCGCTCCTCCTGGCAGCCCGGCTCGATGCGCGAGCTGGCAATCATGGACATCGACCTGCGCGACGAGCAGGACTGCCCGATCGGCTTCGGCGAGCAGGCCGAGCTGCTGTTTCACGACGAGCACGGCCTGTACGGCGGCTACTTCGGGGAAATCGCGCACATGGACGAGGACAACGCGCCCTACCGCTGGCTCGAACGCATGGCCATGGCGCTCAAGCTGTGCTGCGAAATCGCCCGGCAGCGGGTGCTTCAGACGGAAGGCCCTCGAAGCGCGCGCATCTACACGGCGCTGGCTTACCTGGAGCACAACTACGCCCAGGACACGCCGGTGCGCGAGCTGGCGCGGATGTGCGCGCTGAGCATCAGCGCGTTTCGCAAGCTGTTCATCGAGGCGAAGGGCATGACCCCGGTGGAGTACCGCAATTCCCTGCGCATCCGGCGCGCCGCCGAGCTGCTCAAGAGCGGCAGCAGGGTAGCCGACGCGGCCCACGCGGTCGGCATCGACGACCCCAAGTATTTCAGCAAGCTCTGCCGGCGCTATACGGGCTTCAGCCCCACGCAGCTGCCCAGGCAGAGCGCGGAGGAAAAGTGAACTGTATTACAGTCCTCATTGCCTGAAAAGAAATTTTTTCAGGCCGGTCAAACCTCGAGCCACGGGGCAGCGTCTAATAGATAGACGCCAGCAAACAAATGAAGCGGGTGCTGTGATGAACGACGACGAATACATGTCGCGCGTTCTGGGCATGGAGCGCAAGCTGTACCGAATCGCGCACTCCCTGCTCTGGAACGACGCGGACTGTGCCGACGCCATACAGGAAGCAATCACAAAAGGGTGGATGAAAAAGGCCACCCTGAGAGAAGTATGCTTTTTTGAGACCTGGCTGGTGCGGATCCTGATCAACGAGTGCCGCAACATCCAGCGCCGTGAGAAAATCCGCCTGCTGCCGCTGGACGAGGGAATCAAGGTGCAGCGCGAGGAGGACTTCGTGGAAAACCTCCGGCTGCGCGAGGCGCTGAAAAAGCTGCCGGAAAAGTACCGGCTGGTGCTGCTGCTTCACCACCTGGAGGGCTACGACCTGGGTGAGATCGCGCAGATGCTGAACTGCCCGCGCACGACCATCAAGTCCCGCCTTCACCAGGCGCGCAAAGCGCTCAAGGCCATTCTGCAGGAGATGGGAGATGGGAACGATGAATAAAAAGGACTGGGACGCGGCCTTTCCGGAAACGCCGGACGTCGTCCGTCACGCCATATACAGCGCGTTCAGGGAGGGCAGGAAGCGCGACAGGCGGCGCAGACGCTTCATCCAGGCGGCGGCCATCGCGGCCACGCTGGTGGTGATGCTGGGTCTGGGCGCGCTCGTGCGTCAGGCCGGCCTGGGCACGAAGCGGAACGTGCTCACCCAGAACGATTCTCTGCCTCAGCTCAGCGCCAGCGCGCAGCCGGGTGAATCCGGCATGACCGCCCTGCCCGCCGCCACACAGGAGGTTACGACCGCGCCCACTGACATTCCAACGGCCGCGCCCACGGCTCAGCCCACCGAAACCACCGAGACCGTCTCCCCCGAGCCGACCGTATTCATTACCACCCGTCCGCCCGAGGCGGAGAACGGGAGCGCGGTGGGCATGCCCGAATCGAGCGTCATCTATGATGACGACGAAATGGTCTACTATCTCAGCCTCGACGGCTCCCAGTACTACCATATCTCCGAGGAAGAAGCGCGCAAGAGCGTGGACGAGTCGAATGCCGACTGTGAAATCCTCTCGATCAGCCGCAGCCAGGCTGACTCGATCGGCCTGTGGGCCTGTCCGGACTGCCTGTTCGACCCGGGGCTGGTCTACCTGGCAGACGGGGCGCAGGTCTATCACCGCAACCCCCACTGCGCGGGAGGCGATCTGCAGGGCACGCACGGCTGCTCGCTCTATGAGGCGCTGCTGCGCGGCCTGACCGCCTGCGCGCAGTGCGCCGCGGCCGACGAGGTGTTCATCTCGCCCTACCAGCCGACCTTCTATCACGGCACGACCGCCTGCAAGAGCTTCGCCAGCAAGAGCGCGGAGGAGTTCGATACGTTGGCCGAGGATCAGGCGCTGTATAACGGCATGCTGCCCTGTCAGGATTGCCTGGGGGCGGATTACAGCGTCCTTACCGCCAGCGACTGGCAGCGCGTCGTGGCCAGCGGCAGCCTGTGCGCCTATCAGGCGGGCGGCTATTACCACCTGGACAAGGACTGCGCGCCCGAGGACGCAGAGTGGCTGCTGCTGGGCAAGGCGATCTGCAGCGGCCTGAAGAAGCCCTGCGCAGACTGCGTGCAGATCTACGCCTCCAGCGCCGCGGACAGCAAGGAGCGCGCCTATGATGACGTCGTCGGCATCTACTATACCGAAGGCGGAACCTATTATCACACTGAACCGTACTGCTCCGGCATGCGCAACGCGGAGAATCACACGCTGAATCTTGCGCTGGCCAGCGGAAAACAGCCCTGCCCGGTCTGCTATCCCTATAACCCGACCAGCCAGGACAGCGTGACCCGCTACGCGATGAACGTGTTTGAAGGCTGCTTCCGCGCGGGATACCCCTTCGAGCGAAACGTGGAGAAGGAACTGACCAGCGCGGACGCGGCAAAGGGGCAGGGTCTCTGCGAATTCTGTTATGGCAGCCCCAGTACCCTGCTGCCTGACCAGACCGACGGCGCATACGTCAACGTATACGACTACGAGGTGACGCTGTCGCTGAGCCTGTGGGACGCGCAGCGCATGCAGAGCTTCATCGAGCAATGGAAGAACACCGACCTGACGAGCGCCTATGAGCAGGTCTTTGCGCAGGTGAGCGCCGGCTCGAATACCACCTGCCGCCTCTATGCCGTCAATCTGACCGCCGTGCTGGACGAAAGCCGGTATGCGTCCGCGCTGGACGAATGCACGTTCTACTTCCTGATGACCAATCCCAGCACCAATTTCCGCGCGGCCGTCGAAGTGAACTATTCAATCACCAATCAGCGCCTGACCGCGATGAATTGGCAGTACGAGTAACGCGCGCCCGCTTCGCGGGCGCGCCGCGCCCCTCCCCCGGAACCCCCACCCCGAAAAAGCCGCAGGCAAAACGATGTTTTGCCTGCGGCTTTTTGGCCGCGCCTTCGCGCGGCTCGCTGGGGAGGGCGGCCTAAACGGCGCGCGCCTCCCCAGACCCCACCCACAGCCCCGTCGGAGCCGCAGGGTAGCGATTTTCTAAAGAAAATCGCACAGCTTGTCAAAAAAGGTTTTGACAAGCTGGTGGACGGGGAAGCAAGCTCCCCGGCCAGGTGCCGCGCCTCAAA
>CAKUFB010000283.1 GCA_934647145.1 uncultured Clostridia bacterium | reverse complement strand
TGATGAGCTTCATCGGGTCGAGCTGCGCCTTCTGCGAGAACCGGAGCGCCAGCATGCCGCGCTTGAGCGACACGTTGTCCACGCCGATGCGGTTAGCCAGGCCCTTGAAGTGGGCGATGTCGATCAGGTTCATGACCGGGCGGGGCGGGTCGCCGAAGCGGTCGATCAGCTCCTCGAGCACGTCGCCGCGGCTGTCGGCGGAGTCGATCTGCGCGATCTTCTTGTACACGTCGATGCGCAGCCGGTCGTTAGGCACATACGAGGCGGGCAGGTACGCGTCGATGCGCAGCTCCACATGCGTCTCGACGTCGGCCGCGGGCAGCTCGCCGCGCAGCGCGTTGACCGATTCCTCGATCATCTTGACGTACAGGTCGTAGCCCACCGTGGTCATGTTGCCGCTCTGCTGGGTGCCCAGCAGGTTGCCCGTGCCGCGGATCTCCAGGTCTCGCATGGCCACGCGGAAGCCCGCGCCGAACTCGGTGAACTCGCGGATGGCCTCCAGGCGCTTTTCGGCGTTCTCGGTGAGCACCTTGCCCGGCTTGATGGTCAGGTAGGCATAGGCCAGGCGGTTGCTGCGCCCCACGCGCCCGCGGATCTGGTACAGCTGGGACAGGCCGAAGCGGTCGCTGTCGATCACGATCAGGGTATTGGCGCGCGGCACGTCCAGTCCGGCCTCGATGATGGTGGTGCACAGCAGCACGTCGTACCTGCCCTCGTAAAAGTCCATCATCACGTCCTCGAGCATGTGCTCGCGCATCTGGCCGTGACCCACGCCCACGCGCGCCTCGGGCACCAGCTTCTTCAGGCGCTCGTAGAAGCGCTCAATCGACTGCACCCTGTTGTAGAGCACGTAGACCTGGCCGTCGCGCGCCAGCTCGCGCAGGATCGCGTCGCGGATCAGGCCGTCGCTGTACTCGACCACGTAGGTCTGCACCGGATACCGTTCCTCGGGCGGGGTGCGCAGCAGGCTCATGTCGCGGATGCCCACCATGGACATGTGCAGCGTGCGCGGAATGGGGGTGGCCGACAGGGTCAGCACGTCCACGTCCTTGCGCATCTGCTTGATGGCCTCCTTGTGCTGCACGCCGAAGCGCTGCTCCTCGTCCACCACGAGAAGACCCAGCTTGTCGAAGCGCACGTCCTTGCCCAGCAGGCGATGCGTGCCCACGATCACGTCGATCTCGCCCCGGGCGAGCGACTCGAGCACCGCCTTCTGCTCGGCAGGGGTGCGGAAGCGGCTGATGACGTCCGCGCGCACCGGGAAGTTGGCGAAGCGCTTTTTGATCGTGGCGAAATGCTGCTGCGCCAGGATGGTGGTGGGCGCGAGCAGCGCGGCCTGCCTGCCGTCCATGACGCACTTGAAGATGGCGCGCAGCGCCACTTCGGTCTTGCCGTAGCCCACGTCGCCGCACAGCAGCCTGTCCATCACCTTGGGGGACTCCATGTCCCGCTTGATCTCCTCGATGGCGATCAGCTGGTCGTCGGTCTCGTCATAGGGGAAGCTGTCCTCGAACTCGCGCTGCCAGGGGGTGTCGGGCGAAAAGGCGTAGCCCCTGACCTCCTGCCGCTCGGCGTACAGCTTCACCAGGTCGCCCGCGATTTCCTGCACGTCGGCCTGTACCTTCGCCTTCTGCCTGCGCCACTCCGGGCCGGACAGGCGGTTGACCTTGGGCGGCTTGCCCTCGGGGCCGACGTACTTCTGCACGCGGTCGAGCTGATCGGTGGGCACGTACAGCCGGTCTGGATCCTGATAGTGGATGTCCAGATAGTCGCCCCACGCGCCGTCGATCTGCAGGCGCACCGTGCCCTGATACACGCCGACGCCGTAGTTCTCGTGCACCACGTAGTCGCCCACCTGAAGGTCGGTAAAGGCCGCGATCTTGCTGCCCGCGTTCCACTTGCCGCGCGCCTTCTGGTGCGCCACGCCATACACGTCGGCCTGCGTCACGACCGCGTACTTAAGGTCGGGATACTGGAAGCCCCGCGTCAGGTTCAGCGGCGCGATCAGCGGACGACCGCTTTCCAGCCGCTCGGGCGGCTCCTCCTGAAACTCGACCGGGCACTTGAACTCCTCCAGCGTCTTTTGCAGGCGCTCGCCGCGCGCCACGCCGCCCGCCAGTACCGCCACCCGCCAGCCCTGCCTCTTCCACTCGGCCATCTGCCGGGCAAATTCCTTCATGTTGCCCTGAAACGACGCGCCCGACAGGCCTGAAAACCGGAACAGCTGCTGCGGCCGAATGTCGGGCAGGCTGGTCATCAGCGGGTTCATGACCAGCGCCGCGCGGCCGGTGGTCAGGTGCAGAAGCAGCCGGTCGTAGTCCATCAGAAGGCTCGCCTGCTCGGTCAGCGCGCACTCCCGCTCCAGCGCGGTCTTGTACATCTCCTGAAACTCCAGCGCGCGGTTCTCGGCGCGGCTGCGCAGGCGGTCGGGCTGGTCGAGCACGAACAGCGCCTCGGGCAGGTAATCGGCAATCGAGTCGCACTTTTCGTAGATCAGGGGCATCAGCGACTCCATCGCCGCGCAGACGCCCGCGGTCTTCAGCGACTCGATCCGAGGCAGAAACTGCTTCTGAAGCTCGTTTTCGCCGGTCAGGCGGCCGGCCGCGCGCAGCAGCTCCCTGCCCATCTTTTCCTCGGCGCGATCCTCGTCGTCCTCGGTTTCCTTCGCGAATTCATCCCAGGGCGCCAGGTCGAACTTCTCCTCGATGCTCTTCTGGCGGCTCTTTTTGCGCAGGGAAAGCTGGCCGGTCAGCGCCTGCTCCAGCCGCTCCGCCGCCGCCTCGCGCTCCTCCTGCGTCAGGATGATTTCCCGCGCGGGCAGGATCATCGCGGCGCTCACCTGGCCGGTCGAGCGCTGGCTGAGCGCGTCGAACTCGCGCAGGGAGTCCAGCTCGTCATCGAAAAACTCCATGCGCAGCGCGCTGGAGCGGCCCACCGGGTATACGTCCACAATGCCGCCGCGCGAGGCGCACTGGCCCACGCCCTCCACCATGCTCACCCGCTCGTAGCCCGCCGCCGTCAGCTTTTCCATCAGCCTGTCCGGGGCGATCGTGTCGCCCTCCTTGAGCTGAATGATGTTTTGGGCGAAGGTTCTGGCCGGCATCAGCGGAAACATCAGCGCGTCCACCGGGGCGACCAGCGCGCGCACCTGGCCGGTCGCCGCCGCGCCCAGCGCCTCGAGCCGCCGCGCCGACAGCTCGCCGCTGGCCGCCGCCATCCGCTGAAAGGCCACCTCCCGCGCCGGGAACAGCGCCACCTTGCCGCCCAGGAGCGCGCCCAGGTCGTCCATGGCCTTCTGCGCCAGCTGGTCGGTCGCGGTGATCACCACCAGCAGCCGTCCCGAGGCCCGCTGCAGCGCCGCAAGCATGTGCAGCCGCTGGCTGTCGTCCAGGCCGTAGGCCGCGTACACGCCCTTGACCTTGACCGCCCCGGCCAGCGAGGTAAACGCCTCCAGTTCAAGCAGCGGCGCAAACAGGTAGCCCGCGCCTCGCTTCTTATTCTTTTTTTCCACTTTATTCTCCGCCATGCCTCGCTCCTTGATCTGCTTTGTCTGTTCAAATGCATCCGCGCACAGGGGTACGCCGCATCGCGGCGGCTGCGCCGCCGCGATGCGGAACGCTGGGGAGGGCGGCCTGAACGGCGCGCGCCTCCCCAGACCCCACCCACAGGCCTATCGGCCTGCAAGGAAGCGATTTCCCGAGGAAATCGCATTTTACGGGCGGCTGCGGCC
>CAKUFB010000282.1 GCA_934647145.1 uncultured Clostridia bacterium | reverse complement strand
CCAAAGGAGCGCGCCTTCGCGCGGCGCTTTCCTTCGGAAAGCATTCTCCCCGGCTTGCTTCGCGCGCCGGGGACCCCAAAGGAGCGCGCCTTCGCGCGGCGCTTTCCTTCGGAAAGCATTCTCCCCGGCTTGCTTCGCGCGCCGGGGGCCCCGGAAGAGCGCCCTTCGCGCGGCGCTTTCCTTCGGAAAGCGTTCTCCCCGGCTTGCTTCGCGCGCCGGGGACCCCGAAGGAGCGCGCCTTCGCGCGGCGCTTTCCAAAGGAAAGCGCCCAGCTTGTCAAAACCTTTTTTGACAAGCTGCACAGACCGGTTTCCGTTGGGAAGCCGGTCTGCGTTCGTTCCCGGGCGGCCGCAGCCGCCCGTATTATGCGATTCCCTTTAGGGAATCGCTTCCTAGCGTCCCGTAGGGGCGTGGGTGGGGTGCGGGGAGGCGCGCGCCGTTCAGGCCGCCCTCCCCGGGGAGCCGCGCCGCGGAGCGGCGCGCGTGGGGCCGGAAGCGCAAAACGAAGTTTTGCGCTTCCGGCCGGGGCGACTTATTCCTTGACGAAGAGCATAGTCTGTCCCTTGCCGGCGTGATAGCGCAGCAGGCCCTGCCTGGTCTCATAGCGCGCGCCGGAGAACAGTTCGCGGTAGGCGCCGTCCTCTTTCATGTGCAGCTCGCAGTCCTCGGTGAGCGTGGTATAGGCGGCGACGAACTGGGAGCAGACGGCGGTTCCGCTGCCCTGTTCAGAGTAGACGTGAACGCCCGCGCGTCTGGCCAGGTCGCGCCACATCTGCCAGGGTGCGCGGCCCAGGGCGCAGTAGACCCGATTCTCCTTGAGCGCGGCGCAGACCTCACCGTTTTCGTAGCGCGAGAGCGGCTCGGCGGCCTCGTCGCGCACGGCGAAGAGCGGGTGGATGGGATGACTGAAGCCGTACTGCACGCCCTCGTAGGAGGCTGTGAGCGGGCGGGAGGAGTCGATTTCCTCGACATTCAGGCCGCACAGCGCGGCGGTATTGCGAATATCGAGCCGGCCATCCTTTTCCATGCCCACGCCGTAGGTGAACACGACCAGCCTGTCCCGAAGCCTTTCCCGGATCAGCCTGCGCTGCGCCTCGGTCATCAGAAAGCCGTTCAGGAAGACGTACATCTTGTATTTGCCGAGATCGATCAGCTCGAGGTCGTTCTGGTTGAACAGGTCGAACGGCGCGCCGCAGCGCAGCAGGCTGTCCACCGTGAGCCGCCCCAGATCCAGGCACAGCTCGGTGCGCTGCCTGGTGCAGTTGAAGGACATCGGGTCGATGAACACGGCGATTTCGGCGGTCGATTCGCGCGCTCCGGCGGCAAGGCGGTTGAACAGCTCGGTTTCGAGCTTCAGCTCGGCCTCGTACTCGGGGGAGCTGTAGTAGCCGCCGAAGAAGTCGAACCACCAGAAGGCGGATCTTTTCTGCATGACGTTGCACAGCTCGCGGCGAAAGACCTCACGCCACTCCTCGAAGCTGTCATAGCAGTCGGTCAGCATCGCGCCGTTTTCGAGGGGGAAGCGGGCGAGATGGGTGCGGTGGTCGTTCTCGTGCAGGTAGAGCTTGCCGTGCAGCGCGATGGAGTCGACCGTGTACTGATACGAGGACACGCCCGACAGCTCGCGGTTCACTCCGTAGGCGGCGGGGGAGTAGAGCATATCGATGTCCGGGCTTTTCCAGGCCTTTTCATAGGCGTTGGTGTTCCAGTAGACCTGGTTGCCCATGTCGGTGTAGCCGTAGAACAGGCCGAGGAGCTTCTCGTGGCGCAGCACCTCCTGAGCCTCGTGCGCGAAGAAGCAGACCAGGTCGGCGGTGCTGTCGCAGCACAGCTTGAGGTACTGAAAGTCGTTCGTGTCCGGATCGCGCAGGCTGCTTTCGCCCGCCTCCATGGAGTCCATCGTGGGCAGGGGCGCGTTCGGGTCGCCGATCAGCTCGCGGTAGGCGCGGGCGTTGTACGTCCCCTCGCGGTCATAGTCGGCCTCGTACAGCGACCGGTCGAACCACTCGTTGGACAGGCCGGCCGCGATGCTGTAGCCGAAGATGCGGTCGCCGTACTTTTCCTCGGCGTAGGTGATAAAGGCCTTCAGGTAGTCCGCCGCGGCCCTTTTCCACTCCTCGCACAGCGCCAGGTCGGTGATATGATGATAGCTGTCCTGCGGCAGGTCGGGGTGCGCGTCCTTCCACCACTCGGGCACGTCCAGCTGCAGCATGACGTTGTAGTACGCGTCCGGCGCGAACAGGCGGAACATCTCGTACTGCCTGTCGAAGGGCGCGAAGTCGTACACGCCCTCGCCCTTCCACACGCCGCCGAAGAGCGAATAGGGCGTACCGATCGTGCAGGGCAGGCCGCTGACCAGCATCTGGCACAGTCTGACCCCCGCGCGGGAGATCAGCGACAGGTTGTCCGGCTTGGGCCGGAAGGAACGGAAGGCTGCGGGCGCGAACAGCTCGCCGTGAATCTCGATGAAGGGCACGCCGTTCTGATAGACGATGCTTGACATGAAGGAACCTCCTTTCGGGCCGCGCGCGACGGGGCGCGGCGCTCTGAATGAATTATAGCAGAGCGAACGACTGATGTAAACAATTATTTCCACGCATCCGCACAGGCCGTATCGGAAACGGACAAAGCGAACCGCCCGGGGAACGTCCTCGGGCGGCTCTTGCATAGAGAGGGAGTTACTTGCGCCTGCTGAGCAGCAGCGCGCCGGCGGCGCAGAGCATCAGTGCGGCCACGGCGGGGGCGAAGGAGCGCTCGCCGGTCTTGGGCACGTCGGCCTTGCCGGGCTTCGCAGTGGGCTTTTCGGTGGGCACGGCCGTCGGGACAGCGGTGGGTTCGGCGGTGGGCACAGCCGTCGGCTCGGAGGTGGGTTCAGCCGTGGGCTTTTCGGTAGGCGCGGTGGTGGGAGCCTGCGTGGGTGCGTCAGTGGGCTTTACGGTGGGAGTGGGCTCGGGGGCGGCGGTTGGCTCAGGAGTCGCAGTCGGTTCAGGCGTGGCGGTGGGAATCGCGGCGCCCTTTACGTAGCCGCAGAGGACGCATTTTCCATCGCTGCCGAATCTATGATCAAAAATAAAGCTTCTGAAATAGGGCTCGCTCTCTTTAGTGAGAACTCGATCACAAATAGCGCATGCCTTTACGTTGATGACTTTAATGAGCCAAGCACAAGTGCTTTCAGAATAAGTCACCAGCTTCATCGTTTCCTTTGCATCCTCTGTAGGAATGGGTTCTACATCCGCACCGGGTATATGTTCAAAGGTACGCGTAGCTTCTTCAACCTCTTCCTTAAAAATTGTGCCGCAGGTCTTGCAGATGTACTTGTCTGTAAAAATTCCACGAATCGTATGCTCGCTGGCTGAGGTAGCAATAACCTCATAGCCCTTCTGAACATAATTATCGACATCGTAGGCTTCATGGGGGCATTTATACCCACATTTTGTGCATGTATCGCCATTAAAGACGTGGCCGCACGCTTCCTCGGCCAGGGCGGGGACGCAGAGCAGGGTCAGCAGGCACAGAGCCGTCACGAGGGACAGAATTCGCTTCAACATGTTGGTATCCTCCTAAATATTATTGTTGATTGCTGTTGGTTACTTGCGCCTGCTGAGCAGGAGCGCGCCGGCGGCGCAGAGCATCAGCGCGGCCACGGCGGGGGCAAAGGAGCGCTCGCCGGTCTTGGGCACGTCGGCCTTGCCGGGCTTCGCAGTGGGCTTTTCGGTGGGCGCGGTCGTCGG
>CAKUFB010000281.1 GCA_934647145.1 uncultured Clostridia bacterium | reverse complement strand
TGGTCTGGGTGAGAAGATTCGAACTTCCGGCCTCTTGAACCCCATTCAAGCACGCTACCAAACTGCGCTACACCCAGGCAACGCAATATAGTATACTCCCTCGGCGCGCGTTTGTCAACCAGTTTTCCATTTCTTTACAAAGCTGCGGATTCGTTCGCGTTCCTTGCCCCACCCGCGCTCCATTCGGAGAGCCACATCTCTCTCACCGCTACATTCCGCAGATCATAGTGTTTTCCGGGTGGGGTTTGGGGATGCGTAAAAGCCATGTGGCCCCGCTCGCTTCGTTCTGCATTCACATATCTTTTGGGTGCGCGGCAGCGAGTGGGTCCGGGCACTGCCCGGTCAGAAAAGCCGTCTTCCCAGCGTCCCCCTATAATAGCACGACCGGCTTGATGAGATCGGCGGGCTTGTCCTTCATGAGCAGCAGCGCTTCCTCGAGGTAGTCGAAGCCGTGGAAGCGGTGGGTGAGCAGGCGGGATGGGTCGAGGCGGCCTGTGGTGATGAGGGAGGCCAGCTTTTCCATGCGCAGCCTGCCGCCCGGCATCAGTCCGCCCGCAATGGTCTTGTGTCCCATGCCGCAGCCCCAGGCTACGCGCGGTATGAGCACGTTTTCACCGCTGCCCAGGTAGTTGACGTTGCCCACGCGCCCGCCCGGCCTCAGCATCTCGACCGCCTGCCCGAAGGTCTCCTCGGCGCTTCCGCCCGCGACCACCACCCGGTCCACGCCCCGCCCGTGCGTGAGCTCCATCACCTGCTGCACGATGTCGCCCTCGCGGTAGTTGATCACCTCGGTCGCGCCGTACTCGCGCGCCGCCTGGGCGCAGACCGGCCGGGAGCCCACCGCAAGCAGCCTGCCCGCCCCGCGCAGCGCCGCCGCCGCCACGCTCATCAGGCCGACCGGGCCGATGCCGATCACGCACACGTCGTCGCCGAACTGTACGTCGGCCAGCTCCACCCCGTGAAACCCGGTCGGAATCATGTCGCACAGCATCACCGCGCTGGCCAGATCCATCCCCTCGGGCAGGCGCGCCAGGTTCGCGTCGGCCTCGTTCACGTGAAAATACTCGGCGAACACGCCGTCCTTGAAATTCGAAAACTTCCATCCGGCCAGCATGCCGCCCGAATGCATCGCATAGCCGCCCTGTGCCTCGAGCGAGCCCCAGTCGGGCGTGATCGCGGGCACGATCACCCGGTCGCCCGCCTTGAACTCGCGCACCCGCGCGCCGGTCTCGACCACCTCGCCCACCGCCTCGTGACCCAGTATCATGTTGTGCCGGTTGCCCAACGCGCCCTCCCACACTGTGTGTACGTCCGACGTGCACGGCGACAGCGCCAGCGGCCGCACAATCGCGTCCAGCGGCCCGCAGGCCGGCGTGTCCTTCTCAATCCAGCCGGTCTTGCCGACGGACAGCATCGCATAGCCCTTCATGTTCGTTTTCTCCTCCTCGTCGCTTTTACCCGCCAGTATGCGCGCTTTCGCGCGTTTTATGCGCCTTGACAGGCCGTTTTTTTGGTGTATAATAAAATCACATTAAGAAAAGGAGCCTTTTGCCATGAAGAAGCTGCTTTGCCTGCTGACCGTTCTCCTCGGTCTGACCGGCGCGTCGCTGGCCGAAACCCTCTTCACCCCCGAATCAGGCGACGCCTTCCGCACGCTGTGCGCCTCGGGCGACACGCTCTGGGTGCGCGGCGAGCGGGAAACGGTCTATCGCATCGACGCGCAGACCGGCGAAACCGCCCTCCTGACCCTGCCTGAGGAAAACGAGGCCGACGAAAACGGCCAGTACCACGCCTGGGCGGGCTGGTTCTGCCACGAAGGCCAGCTCTGTGCGCTGCGGGTCGCCACCGAGCCGGGCGCGGGCGTGGCCGAGGTCGAGCTCTGCCGCCTGAGGGAAACGGACGGCCTGCTTGCACCCGAGTCCGTCCTCCCGCTCGATTTCTCCGCGTTCGCGGGCCGGGAAGCCTTTTCCGTCGAGGGCAGCTGCGTCGTGGGCGACACGCTGTGCCTGAATGTCTACGACGGCCGCAGCGAAGTGTACCTTCTGCCGCTGGACGGCTCAAAGGCGACGGCAACCGGCCTGCAGGAGGCGCGTTTCTGCCCCTATGAGGACGGCCTGCTGTGCGCCATTCCGGACGAGGCGGGCGGCCGGGGCTATACGCTGCTGCTCGTCGATACAGTCACCGGCGGCGCGCGAAGGCTGACCTCGTTCGACGAGGGCTCGCTCTCCGGCCTGGCTCAGGAGCCGGGCGCGAACCGCCTGCTCTTCGTGCGAGACGGCGCGCTGTGGGCGTTCGACCCGGACGCCGCCCGGTCGGAGCAGCTCGCGCCGCTGCCCCTCACGCCCGTGGAGCGCGGCGAAGGCCTGTCGGCCTGCCTGCTGGAAAGCGGCCTGTACGCGGCGCTGGGCGAAGGCGGCCTGCTGCTTCAGCGCCCGGCTCCGCAGGAAACCGCCCGCCTGGTCGTCGCCGAGCAGGAGGAAACCGCCGCCGTCGATCGGGCCGCTCTGGCCTTCGCGTCCAGTCTGTCCGTCGAGCGCGTGCCGGCAAGCCGCGTGCTCGACGCGCTGCTCACCCGCTCCGCCCTGCCGGATGTGTTCGTGCTGCGCTCCGCGGGCGCCTCCGAGGACGTGCTCGCCGCCATACTCGACCGGGGCTACGCCCTGCCGCTCGAAAGCGACGCGCTGCAGTCCTTCGCCGCCCAGCTCTACCCGGCGCTCTCCGACGCGCTGACCCGGGATGGAACGCTGCTTGCCCTGCCGCTGACCGCCGAGGCGAGCGGACTGGGCGTGAACCTGAACGCGCTGGCCCGGCTGGGGCTCGACCGGACGCAGCTGCCCGCCGACTGGAGCGCCCTTGCGGACTTTTTCCAGGCGCAGGCCGGGCGGGGCGTACCCCTCGTGCCCGCCGACGAGGACGAGCTGCTGCGCTTCCGCCTGAGCCTGCTCGAGCAGCTTTTCGCCGATTACGAGGCGGCGATGCGCGCAGGCGGCGAGCAGCCCCGGTACGATTCGCCCCTGCTGCGCGACCTGCTCGCGAAAATGGAGGCGATCGACTGGCAGGCGCTTGCCGAGGAGGCCGCCGAGTCGGGCGACGTCCCGCTCTTCGACTGCCCCGTCAGCTTCCGCGTGGGCGATAGCGTCTATACGGAGGACTACGACTACTATCCGCTGCCTCTGGCGCTCGACGAGGCGCACCCCGCTCAGCTCTCCCTCGCCTGCTGCGTCGCGCTGATCAACCCGTCCGGCGAGCATCCGCAGCAGGCGCTCTCCTTCCTCGAGGCGTGCGTTCAGTCGCTCGATCCGGCCGACCGCGCTATGCTCTGCCCCGGCGCGGGCGAACCGGTGCGCGACCAGATCCAGTACGACGAAGCCGTCGCCTTCTATGACGCGACCATCGAAAAGCTGCGCCAGGCGATCGAGGAAGCTGACGGCGACCCGCAGGATCTCAAGGACAAGCTGTCAAAATATCAGGCGCTGCGCGAACAGGCCGAGGATTCCTGCTGGATTGTCAGCCCGCAATCCATCGCGGCCTACCGCGCGCTGACCGACAGCCTGTCCCTGCAAACCGGCAGTGAGCTGGCCGAAATCGACCTCTGCAGCCTGCTGACGCGATATGTCGAGGGCGCTGCCTCCCTGGATTCTCTGCTCGCAGAGGTCAGCAAAAAAGCGGCGCTGCGCCGTGCGGAAGGATAACGCCGCAAGACATGTCATAAGTGATCCGGGGCTGCGCCACCCG
>CAKUFB010000280.1 GCA_934647145.1 uncultured Clostridia bacterium | reverse complement strand
TGGCCAGCCGGCTGGAAACGGCCAGAGAGCTGGACATCATTCAGCTCAGCGAGCAGATCAACATCTCCAAGATACAGGTTCCGGAGCAGTTCGTGGGAAAGAGCGTCGCCGATGTGAACCTGCGCAGGCGCTTTGGGCTGAACATTATCGCGATCGAAAACGACGGGCGCGTGCTGGACAACATCCGGCCGGACTATGTGTTTCATCCGAAGGATACGCTGTTTCTCGCCGGGAGCCGGGACGGCCTGTTCAAGATCAATCAGCGCGGCGCGCAGCATGCGTAAATAAATCAGAAAGGAATCGGATATGAATACGGACCCGGACAGTAGAAAAAGCCGCATCCGCATATTCTCAAACAGATACCTGGAATAGCGTTGAGCATTCATTGGTGGATGCTGCATATTGAGAATTTTGGCATTGAAGGAGTATCTGTTCTATGAGTCATTCAATTATTGGACTGCTGCTGATTCAAATTGTTCTGATCGCATTGAACGCCGTGTTTGCCAGCGCGGAGCTGGCTGTGCTCTCCGTCAACGAAGGGAAAATTGACCGCCTGGCCGAGCAGGGAAACCGGAAGGCGAAGCGGCTGCGGAAGCTGACGAAGGAGCCGGCAAAGTTTCTGTCAACCATTCAGATCGCCATTACGCTGTCCGGCTTTCTGGGCAGCGCGTTTGCGGCGGACGGTTTTTCCGACCCGCTGGTGGACTGGCTGATCGGCCTGGGCGTACCGTTGTCGCGCAGCGTGCTGGATACACTGTCCGTCATTTTTATCACGCTGATTCTTTCCTACTTTACGCTGATTTTCGGCGAGCTGGTGCCCAAGCGAATCGCCATGAAAAAATCCGAGGCGCTGGCGCTGGGCGTGTCCGGCGTGGTCGCCGGGATTTCCGTGCTGTTCAAGCCGATCGTGTGGCTGCTTTCCGTTTCAACGAACGCCGTTCTCAGACTGCTCGGCATTGATCCCAACGAGGAGGACGAGCGCATCTGCGAGGAGGACATCCGCCTGATGGTTGAGACCGGCGGCGAAACCGGCGCCATCGACAAGGAAGAACAGGATTTTATTCAAAACGTGTTTGAGTTTGACGATCTGTCCGCCGGAGAAATTCTGACCCACCGCACCGATCTGGTCATCCTCTGGATGGAGGATGCGGACGATACGTGGGAAGAAGTCATCTGCGGCAGCGGGTTTTCCCGGTATCCCGTTTGCGACGGCTCTCCCGATCAGGTGATCGGCATTCTCAACGCCAAGGTCTATTTGCGGCAGAAGGACAGAAGCCGGGAAAACATTCTGAAATTGGCGGTGGAGCCGGCGTACTTCGTGCCGGAGACGATCAAGGCGGACGTGCTGTTCCGCAATATGAAGCAGCAGCACAATGCGCTCGCCGTCGTTCTGGACGAATACGGCGGCATGACCGGCATCGTGACGCTGAGCGATCTGATCGAAGAGCTTGTCGGTGAAATCCGTGAAAATCCCGCGGATTCGAAAACTGAGGAGCCGGGCATTCAGCAGCTTGATGATCATACGTGGGAAATCACCGGCAATATCGAGCTGGAGGCGATCGAAAAGGCGGTGGGCGTTGATTTTGATATGCGGCACGTCAACACCATCACGGGGCTTGTATTCGATCATCTCAAGGGAATTCCGAACGACGGCGCGACCAATCTCTGCCTGCAATTGGGGAGCCTGTCGCTGCAGATCAAAGAAATCAGAGAGCACCAGGTTGTCCGTGCCGAAATCGTCAGAAACGACCGCGATGCGGAGAAAGAGGTATGTTGATGAAGGATTATTACAAGCTGTCCGTCGACGAAACACTGAACGAACTGAGCGCAGACCCGGCAGGTCTGTCGTCTGAAGGGGCGTCGGAGCGCCTGGCGCAATATGGCCCCAACAAGCTGAAGGAGGCCGAAAAGCCGGGCTTTGGGAAGCGCTTTTTGACGCAGCTGAAAGACCCGATGCTACTCATCCTGCTGGCCGCGGCCGGAGTCAGCGCCCTGACCGGGGCGATTGCGGGCGAAAGCGAATGGGCGGAGACGATCATCATTCTGGCGGTGGTGCTGCTCAACGCCGTGCTGGGCGTGCTTCAGGAGAGCAAGGCCGAGGCGGCGATTGAGGCGCTGCAGACCATGACCGCCGCGACCTGCAAGGTTCTGCGCGACGGCAAAATGGCCGTGCTGCACTCCGACGAGCTGGTGCCCGGCGACGTCGTCCTGCTGGAGGCCGGAGACGCCGTGCCGGCGGACGGCCGCATCATCGAAAGCGCCTCGCTGAAGATTGAGGAGGCGGCGCTGACCGGCGAATCCGTGCCGGTCAACAAAATGCTCGACGCGCTGGGCGCGGCACAGAAGCAATCGGACGTTCCGCTCGGCGACCGGAAAAACATGTGCTACATGGGCTCGACCGTCGTCTACGGGCGCGGAAAGGCCGTGATCACCGCCACGGGAATGAGCACCGAAATGGGCAAGATCGCCGGTGTGCTTTCCGCCACAAAGGACGAGCAGACGCCCCTGCAGCGCAAGCTGGATGAGCTGGGCAGGCTGCTGTCCAAGATGGTGCTGGGCGTCTGCGTGTTCATCTTCGCCTTCAACCTCTTTATAGCGCGGGGCGAGCTGGCCGCAAGCGGTCACGCGCTGGAGGTCGTGCTGAAGACCTTCATGGTGGCGGTGTCTCTGGCGGTCGCGGCCATTCCGGAGGGACTGGCGACGGTGGTGACGGTGGTGCTCTCGATCGGCGTGACGAAAATGTCCCGGGAAAACGCGGTCATTCGCCGCCTGACCGCCGTCGAGACGCTCGGCTGCACGCAGGTGATCTGCACCGACAAAACGGGCACGCTGACGCAGAACAAAATGACCGTCGTGGAGCACATCGGCGAGACGCTTCCCGTCGCGTCGGCGATGGCCCTGTGCTCCGATGCGGCGCTGAACGACGAGGATCAGGCCGAGGGCGAACCGACCGAGTGCGCGCTGGTGAATTTCGCCTGCTCCGTCGGCGCGAAAAAGCGGGATCTCGAGAAGGAGTATCCCCGCGTTGACGAAGCGCCCTTCGACTCCACGCGGAAGATGATGTCCACCGTACACAGGGCGGGCGCGGGCTTTGTCCAGTACACCAAGGGCGCGCCGGACGCGCTGCTTTCCCGCTGCACGCACTATTTTGAAAGCGGAAAAATCCTGCCCATGACCGACGCGAAGCGGCAGGAAATTCTGAACAGCAACAAGGCCATGGCGGACAGGGCGCTGCGCGTCCTCGCCGTCGCAAAGCGGGACTGGGCGGAAAAGCCCGAAAACAACGCGCCGGAATACCTGGAGAGGGATCTGGTGTTTCTGGGGCTGACCGGCATGATCGACCCCATCCGCCCGGAGGTCAGGGCCGCGATTGCGGAATGCCGCAGCGCGGGCATCCGCGCGGTCATGATTACCGGCGATCACAGGGATACGGCGGTGGCCATTGCCAAAGAGCTGGGGATCATCACCGACGAATCCCAGGCCGTGACCGGCGCCGAGCTGGACAGGCTTTCAGATGAGCAGCTCCGCCGGAAGGTCACGGAATACGGCGTGTACGCCCGCGTTCAGCCGGAGCACAAAACGCGAATCGTCCAGGCGTGGAAGGCGCGCGGAGCCGTCACCGCGATGACGGGCGACGGCGTAAACGACGCGCCCTCCATTAAATCGGCCGACATCGGCATCGGCATGGGCATCACGGGAACGGACGTGACGAAAAACGTGGCGGACATGGTGCTGGCGGACGATAATTTCGC
>CAKUFB010000279.1 GCA_934647145.1 uncultured Clostridia bacterium | reverse complement strand
TTTTTAGCGGAGACTGGTGAGGGTGGCAGTGGCGGGGGAGCGTGCTTCCCCGTCCACCAGCTTGTCAAAACTTTTTTTGACAAGCTGAACGGATCCCTTCAGGATCCGGCCATCTGTCGCAAAACAGGAGAGGGCGGCAGTGGGAGCGCTCGCTTCCCCGTCGCCGGCCTGTCAAAAATCGATCGGTACGAGCTGAGGAACCCCATCGGGGGGCGATCCTCTATCCGTCCTGGCGGCTTTCCCAGCGCGTCCTCCAGGCGGAAAAGGCGCCCCTGATCGTGCCCAGCACGTTCTTCTGCCCCTGATTCGTGCGCGCGGCGGCATAGGCGCTGCGGTACTTCGGGTTATCCGGGTTCTGGTGTACGGCCACGCCCAGATACAGCGCCGCCTTCCGATACTCGCCCAGGCGGTACAGCACGTCGCCGAACAGGTAATTCCACTCGGCCGTGCGCTGCGCAATGCGCATGAGCGCCTGGCGCGCGGCGGTCAGCTGACCCAGCTCGACCAGGTGGCGCACGTCGCACAGCTGTCCGTCCGCCGGCTTGGCGATTGTGCGGGAAAGCTGCATGGCCTCCTTATAGGCCCTGTTGATCTCGATCATCTTCTGCTCGGCCCAGAGGCGCTCGGGCCCCTCGGGGAAGCGATCGGGATGCCAGCGGCGAGCCAGGGCGCGATAGGCCTCGCGCACCTCCGCCTCCGGCGCGTGAATTTTGACGCCCAGTATTTCGTACGCGGACTGCACAGACCTACCCCCTTTGCTTTGGCGAAACAGCTTCGCTCTCATCATACGTACCATTATACCGGAACATTTCTCAATTTTGGTGTGCATTGCATTAATTTTCCGTATAGACGTCAAATGTCACATTTTCGAAATAATAGAAACGAAAACTTTTGGGATTTAGGGCTTGCCATTTTGGCGCGCAGCCGTTACAATATATGAGGTACACAAATTCCCAAAAGGAATGAACCGAAAGTGAACGCAAGACGACCGCTCAAGCGCAGAAGATTCTGGACGCCAAGACGCAGACGCGACGTTGGCGTTATTCTGCTCCTGTTTTTGGGCTTCCTGCCCGGGCTGTACGTCATGTGGACGCGCACGCCCTGGAAAAAGCACACCAAGGTGGCGGTCTCGCTTTTGTGCTGCGCGGCGCTGCTGTTCCTGGTTCTACCCCAGACCAATCCGCCCGCGCGCCCGGACGGCGGCATTGTGCTGGTGGGCTCCTCGGTCGAGGCCGAGGTCTACGGGCCCGAAGCGCCCGAGGGCCGCGACGTGGTCGAGGTCTACACCCCCATCCGTACGCCCATCGTGCTCCAGAGCACGCAGGCGCCCGACCCGGTCTATGTCTACTGCAACGACGGCGGCAAGTACTATCACAGCGAGGAATGCCGCTACGTCAAGGAAAATACGCCCAAGGTGACGCTTTCGCGCGCGCTGGACGCGGGCTATTCCCGCTGCCCGGAGTGCTCCGCGCCCGACGGCATGGGATACTGACGATGATCCAAAACGACGAAACGCTTACCCGTCTGCTGGACGCGCTCTCAACCCTGCGCGTGCCCGCGACCGGCACGGAATACGACCTGCACGCCCTGATCGCCGCCTCACTGGAACGGGGCGGCTTTGTCGTATCTCATGAGGAAAAGCTCGGCCCCCGCTGCCGGATCGACTTCCTGGTCGGCGACATAGGCATCGAGGTCAAGCGCGGGAGGATCGCCCGCAGGCCGCTGCTCGCCCAGTGCGCTCGGTACCTGTCCAGCGGCAGGCTGCGCGCGCTGATCGTCGTGGGCGAAAAGACCTTTCACCTGCCCGAGACGCTGTGCGGCAAGCCGCTGATCGCGTTCGGCGTGAACCGGCTGTGGGGGGTGGCGCTGCCATGAACGACGACTTTATCACCTATCCGGCCTACCTGCGCGACGCGGACGCCGCCCGCAAGACCTACGGCACGCTCAGCTACAACCGCCGCAGCAAATGCTGGACGATCAAGGGCGACCCGGTCGTGACCGAGATGGCCAAGCGGCTGTTTCCGGGCTGCGACGGGCGCGGGCGGGGTGTGGCGCGCTTCACGGCGCACCGGCGCGTGATCGGAGACCTGAACTGGCTGATGCTCAGGTACCCGCTCGAGATCCGGGAGAGCGACCGCGAGCGCTGGGAGGAATCCCTGGCCGACGCGCGCGAGGCCGCCGTGGCCCGGGAGCGGGCGCGCCTGCTGCCCGACCAGGTGTCGCCGCCCGAGGGAACCTTCGCCGGCGAGCTGATGCCCTTTCAGCAGGAGGGACTGGCGTTTCTGCTGCGCTCCCGCCGCGCGCTGCTGGCCGACGAGATGGGTCTGGGCAAGACCGTGCAGGCGCTGGCCTTCCTGGCCTCGACCGCCGCGCTGCCCGCGCTGATCGTCGCCCCGCCGCACCTGATCCGCAACTGGCAGCGGGAGGCTGAGCGCTTCCTGACGCTGGAAGGCGGCGTGCGCATACACGTCCTCAAGGGGCTGACCCCCTATCCCCTGCCCCCGGCCGACCTGTACATCTGCCACTACCTGCTCTTGCGCGGCTGGAAGGAGATCCTGCCCGAGTGCGGCTTTCGCACGGTGATCTTTGACGAGGCGCAGGAGCTGCGCCACGCCGGCACCGAAAAGTACTCGGCGGCCAGCCTGATTTCCTCGGCGGCGGAGAACGTCGTCGGCCTGTCCGGCACGCCCATCTACAATCAGGGCGGCGAGATCTGGAACGTGGTCAACATCCTCGACTTCCACTTTCTGGGCGACTGGGAGAGCTTCTCGCGCGAGTGGTGCTACGGCTACCGCTCGGGCATCGTGGCCAAGCCGGAGCTGCTGGGCGAGTACCTGCGCGACGAGGGGCTGATGCTGCGCCGCACCAAGCGGGAGGTGCTGTCCCAGCTGCCGCCCAAGCGCCGCCTGGTGCAGGAAATCGACTGGGACGACGCGCTCTACCGCGAGCTGATGACCGAGACCCTGCCCAAGCTGCGCAGGCTGCGCCGGAGCGACCTGAGCGCCTCCGAGCGCGCGCTGATCGAGGATCAGATCTGCCAGGACGAGCGGCAGGCCACCGGCTGCGCCAAGGCGCCCTACGTTTGTGCGTTCGTGCGGGCGCTGCTCGAGGGCGACGAAAAGGTACTGCTCTTCGCCCACCACCACAAGGTCATGGACGTGTATAAAAAAGAGCTGAAGGGCTATCGCCCGGTCTTCATCACCGGGCGCGAAAACGACGCGCAGAAGGACGCCGCGCTGCACGCCTTCATGGACGGGCGCACCAACCTGTGCGTGATTTCCCTGCGCTCGGCCAGCGGACTGAACCTGCAAAGGGCGACCTGCGTGGTCTTCGGCGAGCTGGACTGGTCGCCCGCCGTACACTCCCAGGCCGAGGATCGCGCCCACCGCATCGGGCAGCAGGATTCGCTCTTGTGCTATTACCTGGTCAGCCCCAAGGGCTCCGATCAGGACATGCAGCAGGCGCTGGGGCTCAAGGTCAGCCAGTTCGTGCAGCTCATGGGCGACCGGCAGACCTCGCCCGAGGAGAGCTTCATGCAGCAGCAGGAGGCGCGCGAGTACATGCGCCGCCTGGTCGAGCGGCTGCAGGAGGGCAGCGAATAGAAAAGCGGCGAAAACCGCCCGCGACCCCATCTTCCCCCCCTGTCAGCGAGTCGATTTCCTGCGGAAATCGACTCGGGCGGGGGAGAGGGCGCTGTGCGCCCCCTCCCCCGAACCCCCTTCCCCTGTCGGCGAGTCGATTTCCTGCGGAAATC
>CAKUFB010000278.1 GCA_934647145.1 uncultured Clostridia bacterium | reverse complement strand
GCCGACAGGAGTTTTCCGGGAACTCCCGGAAAACCGCAGAATTCGGGAGCTCCAATTTATGGCTCCCGAATTCGTCGCCAGAACCGGCGGCAGCAACCGGCCGTCGGCCCTGCCGACCGGCGGCGGTTTCTTTCACATGGATTCTCCCGCACTCCCCCGCGCCCTGGTCAGCGGTTTGCCGCGAGGGAGGCCTCGGCGCGTTCATGACTGCTCAATCCCTGCAAAAACTGAATGTACGCCAGGCTGTTGTCCACAAAGGCGTACTTGAGCCGGCTGGAAAAGCCGAGCGTGGTGGCGGCGCTGTCGGTGAGCAGCTGCCGGACAGAGCCTGAACAGGCGTTCAGCAGGCGCAGGTAGCCGCCGCCGATCGCGTCCCCGGCGAGCTGGTAGTCCTCGCGCAGAGACGACGCGGCCAGCGACGTGCGGTCGAGCGTGTCCTGAAGGCGGCTCGTGACCTGCAGATAGTCCGAATTCGCCCCGTCCAGGGCGAAGGATAGCTGCCCCAGCTCGCCCAGCGCCTCGCGCAGCGTCGCGTCGCAGGAAACGAGCGCCTGGATCTGCGCCTGGGCGGCGGTAATCTTCAGGCAGACCGGCTCGCTCTTGACCGAGAGCACCTCGCAGGCGATGCCCTCGGCCGACTGAAGCTGCTCGGCGACGCGCTGCGCGTCCTCCCGCGCGCCGTACCCCGCCGCGATCACAAACAGCCGCGAGGCCGGGTAGATGTAGCCCGCCGTGCCCCGGCCGACGTACCGGGCCGCCTCGACGCGCGCCTCGGCCTCCGTGTCATACGCGCCGAAGGAGATCATGTGCAGGCTCTGCGCGGGCACGTTGTACTCCTGCGTGACCAGCTCGGCCCCCCTTGCGGTCTCAACCGTCGCCCTTTGGGCCCCGCCCAGTGTCGTGACCGCGTAGGCCAGCAGCGCGATTCCCAGGAAAATCAGCGCCCTTGTCAGCTGGATTGGACGGCGATTTCTTCGAATCAGCATGGTTTTCATGCGCTATCCCCCCGTTTCACGGTCAGGGTATGCGCGCGGCATGTTAAATAGAAGGGTGACAAGGAAAAAGACTTGACAGCGCGGCGCGGAAGGGGTATAATACTTTCCGTTGTCAATGTGAATGACTTTACAGGAGGCGGAACGTGGACAAGCGCTTTGAGCTGACCGTGCTCATGGATTTCTACGCGCCGCTTCTGACCGAGCACCGGCGGCAGATCCTGTCCCTGAGGCTGGAGGAGGATCTGACCTTTCAGGAAATCGCCGACCAGCTGGGCATCAGCCGGCAGGGCGTACACGACGCGATCAAGGCCGCCGAGGCGCAGCTGAATAAATACGAGGACATGCTCGGCCTGGTCAGGCGCTACCGCGAGATGGAAAAGGCGGTCGCCGCCTGCCGGGAGGAGCTGGGAAATATCCGCCCGCTGCCGGGCAGCGAGGGGGCGCTCGACAGGGCGCGCGCTTCGCTTGAACTGATCGAGAGAATAGAGAGGTGATCGTGGCATGGCATTTGAGGGACTGACCGAGAAGCTGACCGCTGCGTTCCGCAAGCTGAACAGCAAGGGCAAGCTGTCTGAGCAGGACGTCAAGACCGCAATGAGAGAGGTGCGCATGGCGCTGCTCGAGGCCGACGTCAACTATGCCGTGGTCAAGGACTTTGTGAAAAGGGTGACCGACCGGGCGGTGGGCGCGGACATCCTGGAGAGCCTGACCCCCGGCCAGCAGGTCGTCAAGATCGTGAACGAGGAGCTGACCGAGCTCATCGGCGGCGCGGGTTCCCGTCTGACCTACTCGCCGACCGCCCCGACCATCTACATGCTCTGCGGCCTGCAGGGTGCGGGCAAGACCACGATGGCCGGCAAGCTGGGCGGCATGCTCAAAAAGCAGGGCAAAAAGCCGCTCCTGGTCGCCTGCGACGTATACCGCCCCGCCGCCATCAAGCAGCTGCAGGT
Source organism: uncultured Clostridia bacterium (assembly GCA_934647145.1). GTDB lineage: Bacteria > Bacillota > Clostridia > Christensenellales > Aristaeellaceae > CAKUFI01. The sequence goes on along the minus strand of CAKUFB010000278.1, from coordinate 1,831 downwards.
GGTGGGCTCCCAGGTGGGGGTCGAGGTCTTTGAGCGCGGCCAGGGTGACCCGGTCAAAATCGCGCAGGAGGCCGTCGAGTACGCCAGGTACTATGGCCGCGACCCGGTCATCCTGGACACGGCGGGCCGCCTGCACATCGACGAGCACCTGATGCAGGAGCTGCGCAACGTGCGCGACACCGTGAAGCCGCAGGAAATCCTGCTGGTCGTGGACGCCATGACCGGCCAGGACGCGGTTAACGTGGCCGATACCTTCAACAAAAACCTGGGCGTGGACGGCGTGATCCTGACCAAGCTGGACGGCGACACCCGCGGCGGCGCGGCCATCTCGGTCAAGGCCGTCACCGGCAAGCCCATCAAGTTCAGCGGCACCGGCGAAAAGCTGACCGACATCGAGCCCTTCTATCCCGACCGCATGGCCAGCCGAATCCTGGGCATGGGCGACGTGCTGACGCTGATTGAAAAGGCGCAGGACAACTTCGACGAGAAGTCGGCATCGGAGCTGGAGCACAAGCTGCGCACCCAGTCCTTCACGCTGGACGACTTCCTGACCCAGATGCAGCAGATGAAGAAGATGGGCTCCGTCGCGGATCTGCTCAAGATGATCCCCGGCGTGGGCAGCAAGCTGGGCGACATCTCCATCGACGAGGACAAGATCGCCAAACAGCAGGCCAAAACCTGCGCCATCATCTACTCCATGACCCGCATGGAGCGCCGCAATCCCGACGTCCTCAACGCCAGCCGCAAGCGCCGCATCGCCGCGGGCAGCGGAACCACCGTGCAGGAGGTCAACCTGCTGCTCAAGCAGTTTGAGCAGACCCGCCAGATGATGAAGGAAGTCATGGGCGGCGGAAAGCGCGGCAGGCTGCGCATGCCCTTCAAGGGCGCCCGATAAACCCGCTTGAATACAGAATGAAAGTTCTCTATTCATATAAATTTTAGGAGGAAGATCACCATGGTTAAGATTCGTCTGAAGAGAATGGGCATGAAGAAGAACCCCTTCTACCGCATCGTCGTCATCGACAGCCGCAGCGCCCGCAACGGCCGCGCCATCGAGGAGATCGGCTACTACAACCCCGTGTCCGAGCCCGTGGAGCTGAAGATCAACGACGAGCGCGCCAAGTACTGGCTGTCCACCGGCGCTCAGCCCACCGACACCACCCGCGCTCTGCTCAAGAAGGGCGGCGTCCTCTGATTCATAGGAGGATACAGTCATGCTGGAACTTTTGAAGTATATTGCCCAGTCCCTGGTTGAAAACCCGGACGCGGTCGAGGTGGTGGAGAAGGACGGCCCCGAGTCGGTCGTGCTGGAGCTGCACGTCGCGCCGGAAGATATGGGCAAGGTCATCGGCCGCCAGGGCCGCATTGCCAAGGCCATCCGCACGCTGGTCAAGGCGGCGACGGTCAAGGACGAGAAGCCGGTGTTTGTCGAAATTGTGTAACCTCAAGGGGCTTGAGCCGCGCGCTTGAGCTCCGTTTTTGTACCGGGCATCCGCTTTGCCGCCCCGGACAACCCTGCCGCCCGCAGGTACAGCGGCCCTGTTCCTGTGCCTGCGCTGTGAGTTCACGCGCAGTCGGCGGCGCCGACAGAAAATCCGCAGGAAATTCCTGCGGATTCGAAGACCTTGGCCGCTTCAATTTATGGTGGCCAATGGTCGTCGCCAGAACCAGAGTCCTCTCCGGCGAGTGCGAGTCGGCAACGCCGACCAACAATCCGCAAGGAAACTTGCGGATTCGCAGACCTTGGCCGCTTCAATTTATGGCGGCCAATGGTCGTCGCCAGAACCCGCGGCAGCAAGTGGAACCGGGCACTGCCCGGCGGCAGCAGGTG